>JBJOGT010000241.1:0-2907 GCA_046048115.1 Cyanobacteriota bacterium
CATAATCAGATTCGAGAGTATGTCACCATTAATCGCGCTACGGAAGATCAAGCTGTCACCCAAATTGGCGATCGCAATTTACTGATGGCCTATGCCCATGTGGCCCATAATTGCGTGATTGAAAATGAAGTAATTATTGCCAATTCTGTGGCCTTGGCGGGACATATCTATATTGAATCCCAAGCCCGGATCAGTGGGGTGTTGGGGGTGCATCAATTCGTTCACATCGGCCGGTTGGCCATGGTGGGGGGGATGAGTCGCATTGAGCGGGATGTGCCGCCCTTTACCATTGTGGAAGGGAATCCCTCCCGGGTACGGACGCTCAATTTAATTGGGTTACAGCGGTCGGGGATGTCGGCGGAGGATTTAAGTGCCTTGAAGCAAGCCTTTCGTCTGATTTATCGCTCGGATACCCCCTATCAGCAGGCCTTGGAAGAGTTAGGGCGATCGGCGGCCCATCCCTATGTGCAGCATTTTCAACAATTTTTGCAACGGTCGAGTTATGACCAAGGGCGACGGGGGCCGATTCCCGGCAAAAAATAAGGGTTGGCAACGACCTCAGCTAGAGCAAGCGTTGTAAACCCCAGGCTAACCCCACGGCGATCGCCGCGCCGAGTAGGGTATTAATGCCATTAACCACTTCATTGGTGAGCCAAGCCCATTGGGTTTGTAGGGTTGCCCCGATTAAACTTTCTAGGTTCGTGGCAATAAAAGCGGCGATCGTGCAAAAGCCAATGCCCCAGACTGAAATCATGCCCACAGCCCAGCCAAGCAAAGCTAATAAAAACCCCGCCAAAAATCCTGCCAGGGTTCCTTCTAAACTGACAGCCCCCTCGGTGCCCCTGGGAACGGGTTGCAGGGTGGTAATCAAAAACGTCCGCTTGCCATAGGCTTTACCCACCTCACTGGCCGTTGTGTCGGATAATTTGGTGCTAAAACTGGCCACATAACCTAACGCCAACCAGGGTATCAATGATTCTGGGACAACCCAGGTTAATAATGCACACACCGCTGCGGTTAACGCCGATCCCCAAACATTTTCCGGCCCCCGCCGCCCCGATCGCCCTTCCGCAATGCCCGCCGCTTCTTTTTCCGTTTGCCCAATCTTGGTGACTGCCGATCCCACAAAAAAGTAAGCTAACACCACCAGATAGCCCTGCCAACCAAAGCCACTCCAGATAATCACCCCCAACACCCAGGCGTGGAGATAGCCCCAAAAGGTCAATAATTTTTTCGGAAGAATCCCGGCGATCGCCAGTAAGACGGTGTTGAGAATGAGGGCAATTAACCAGGGAGACCGTTGATTAAATTCCCACAATTGGGCAGTGATATCTAGCATGGAAGTTAGGGGCTAATCGCAGAGGTAAACGGCAGAGCAACGCCAGAGAAATTTCTCCCGCTTGATAGTAATTGCCAAGGCGGTCATGCTCACGTTTAATAATGGCATTACTCAACCCTGCTGAGGCAAGATAATCCGGGCATGAAAGCATTAATCCTCTCTGGCGGTAAAGGTACCCGCTTGCGTCCCCTTACCTATACTGGCGCGAAACAACTGGTTCCTGTGGCCAACAAACCCATTCTTTGGTACGGCATTGAATCCATTGTCAAAGCCGGAATTACGGAAATTGGTATTATTATTAGTCCAGAAACGGGGGCAGAAATTCAAGAAATCACGGGCATTGGGGATAAATTTGGCGCAAAAATTACCTATATTCTGCAAGACGAACCCCTAGGATTGGCCCATGCGGTCAAAATTGCCCAGCCGTTTTTAGGGGACTCTCCCTTTGTGATGTATTTGGGGGATAACTTGATCGAAGATAGCTTGGATAAGTTTTTGCACCATTTCCAAGGCAATGCCCTCGATTCACTGATTTTGCTGCGGTCTGTGCCCAATCCCACCGCTTTCGGGGTGGCCACGGTGGATGGTCAAGGGCGGGTGTTGGCTCTGGTGGAAAAACCCAAAAATCCCCCCTCCAATCTGGCCCTCGTTGGGCTTTATTTTTTTGCCCCCACTATCCATACGGCGATCGCCAATATTCAACCCTCCGCCCGGGGGGAGCTGGAAATTACCGATGCTATTCAATATCTGATCAGTAGTCAGCAGTCCGTGGAAGCGCTGGAACTAACGGGGTGGTGGCTAGATACCGGCAAAAAAGATGACCTCTTAGCGGCAAATCAGATTATTTTGGATTGCCTAATCCCCGGCGACTGTGAAGGTCAAGTGGATGATCAAAGCCAAATTTCAGGGCGGGTGGCGATCGCCGCTGGCAGTGAAATTATCAATAGCACCATCCGGGGCCCCGTGGTGATTGGCAAAAACTGTCGCCTCGAAAATTGTTTCATTGGCCCCTATAGCAGTATCGCCGACGGGGTTCACATCAAAGAAGCCGACTTGGAACATAGCGTCATCCTCGAATGCGCTCAAATCATTGGCATTCAGCAACGTATTGTCGATAGCGTCATCGGCAAAAACGCCAAAGTCTTCACTGCCCCCCAATATCCCAAAGCCCTCCGCTTTATGATTGGCAACGATTCCCAGGTCGAACTGATTGCCCGTCATCCCTAACCGGCCCCTGCTTCCCTGCTTAACCTCAAATAAACCTTTAAAATATCCATAAGCCAAGGACGTATCTAGTTTTTGCTATAGGAATACCCCCAGCATTGCTATGCCTTTTTCCGATTCCCTAGTCAGGATTTGCATTAATCTAGGGGCTATATTATAAAAACAACTAAAAGGTTTATACTTAATTTTTCCTTAATTAACTGTTCATCCCAAAGGAGTCAACATCCCCTATGCCTGAGCTTGCTGTCCGCACTGAATTTGACTATTCCAGCGCCACCTACAAAGACGCCTACAGCCGCATCAACGCCATTGTCATTGAAGGCGAACAGGAAGCCTACAGCAAC
>JBJOGT010000242.1:0-6261 GCA_046048115.1 Cyanobacteriota bacterium
ATGTCAACGCGGGACGGGTGGTGAAAGGCGTCAATTTTGTTGATCTCAAAGATGCCGGCGATCCGGTGGAATTAGCACGGGTCTATAACCAAGCCGGAGCCGATGAATTGGTTTTCCTCGACATCACTGCTACCCATGAACAACGGGATACCATCATTGACGTGGTGTATCGCACCGCCGAAGAAGTGTTCATTCCTCTGACCGTCGGGGGTGGCATTTCAACCCTAGAACACATTAAACAATTGTTAAGAGCCGGGGCCGATAAAGTCAGTGTTAACTCCTCAGCGGTGCGGGATCCCGACTTTATTAATCGCGCCAGTGACCGCTTTGGTCGGCAATGTATTGTGGTGGCGATCGATGCTCGACGACGGTTAGATCCCCAAAATCCTGGTTGGGATGTCTATGTGCGGGGGGGACGGGAAAATACAAGGCAAGATGCGATCGCCTGGGCGAAGGACGTAGCCCAACGGGGGGCGGGGGAATTACTTATCACCAGCATGGATGCCGACGGAACCCAGGGAGGCTATGATTTAGAGCTAACTGCCACCATTGCCAGCCAAGTGGAAATTCCGGTGATTGCCTCGGGGGGAGCGGGCAACTGTCAACATATTTACGAAGCTCTAACAACGGGAAAAGCCGAAGCTGCTTTACTAGCCTCCTTGCTCCATTACGGCCAACTTACCATCGCTGAATTGAAAACCTTTTTGCACGATCGCCATGTCCCTGTCCGTCAAGCCGTCCCCACTATGGCTAACCCCTAAGGCTCTTAATCTATCCCCCCCGGTTAGCTGAGCAAATACCATTACGCCCCCGTTTTGGGTAATAAGCGCCAGAGTTGCCACAATCCCTGAATTTTTAACCAGCGGCGTACTAGAAAAACATAGCGTTTTTTTAATTGTTGGGTTGTTTGGGCGGTGGTTAGTAGGTTATGGGGGGTCTGGGAAAAAATTCCTTGGAGGCATTGTTCCCAACGATTTAAGCGCCGGGTCAGCCCCTGGAGTTGGCGATAATAAAAATAGAGTCTGACCGCTAGTAGCAGGTTAAATGTTGTTAGAGTCAGATTAAAGCAGATGACGAAAAGAAACATCAGATGTTAGGATTAATGGCTACCTTGGGGAATTAGCTCAGTTGGTAGAGCGCTGCGATCGCACCGCAGAGGTCAGGGATTCGAGTTCCCTATTCTCCATTTATTCAGAACTGCCAGTACTAGTTACTAGGCAATTGCGCCCTTGGGCTTTGGCTTGATATAGGCATTGATCGGCCCGGGCAATTAGTGTTTGCCAATGGCTGCGGGGGTAGGGCACCATACTGGCAGACCCAATACTTAAGGTCAGGTGGTCAGTAATCACGGATCGGGCATGGGGCAGGGCTAGGGCGGCGATCGCCGTTTGAATTTTGTGGCCGAGATGTTGGGCGCCTTGGGCGTCGGTATTGGGCAAAACCACCATAAATTCTTCTCCACCATAGCGAGCGACTAAATCCTTGGGACGACCCACCACTTTTGCCAATACCCTTGCTACCTGTTGTAAGCAAACATCCCCTGCTTGATGACCATAAAAATCATTGTAGAATTTGAAATAATCCACATCACAAAGCATTATGGTGAGAGGGTATTGTTCTCGGAGGGCTAATTGCCATTCCGTTGTCAAAAATAAATCTAATTGCCGACGATTAGCTAACTGGGTCAATTCATCAATTTGGGATAATTTTTCTAATAGTTGATTGGCAGATTCTAGCTGACGTTGGAGGCGACTTTGGTACAATAAGCGCTTGACCCGCTGCCGCAGCACTGCCCAATGAATCGGTTTGGTCACATAGTCAATCGCCCCCGCTTCAAAGGCTCGATCGACGGAGGTTTCATCTTCCAAACCGGTAATCATTAAGACCAAAGGAGGGCGGTCGGCATACTGCGCCACTAGCCTTTGGCAACAATCAAAGCCATCCAACACCGGCATCATGGCATCGAGTAAAACCAATTCCGGTTGGGTGGTTGCAAACTGTTCTAAAGCCTCTTGACCATTTTTAGCAACTATTACTTGATGTCCCTCTTTTTGCAGATACAGTTTTAATTGCATTTGCATAAACGGGTCGTCGTCCACCACCAGAATAGTTGCTGTGTTAACATCGGGGAGCTTAATCGGGCTGAATCGATTCATTGGCAAGGCATGAGAGGGCTGTCAACACGTCCGCAAATAAGGAACGACAAGTCGCGCTTAACTCTACTGTATTTTGTTCTAGCCTACCTGATTCTGCGTCGATTTCTAAGTGTTTTAAAAAGGCAACAAACTCATTTGCCCCAACGGAAGCGCTACTGGATTTGAGGGAATGGGCTGCCCGTTGAATCTGAGTTGTCTCTCGGTTTTCTAGACCCCGCAGGATTTGATCCACTAAGGTCTGACTCTCGGTGCGGAAGCAGGCCAACATTTCCCCAAAGACGTGGGGGTCTTGATCGCAGAGGGTGTCCCGCAAAAAGGCGATCGCCGTGGGGTCGAGGATGGTGGGTTGGCAGGGAGACAGATCGGGTTCGGCCTTGGAGTCCGATTCTGGCGAGGGCGCTAGGGGGGCGGTTTGGTTGAGTAAGTCCCGCAGTTCTTGGATCACAATGGGTTTGCTGAGATAGCCGTCCATCCCCGCATCTAAACAAACTTGGCGATCACTGGGCATGGCATTGGCGGTCATGGCCACAATTTTAGGTTGTTGATCTGAGGGAAGGGTCTGGCGAATTTGGCGGCAGGCTTCTAGACCATCCATCACAGGCATTTGCACATCCATCAAAATTAAGTCAAAGGTTTTGCGCTCCAACAGGGCTAAGACTTCTTCGCCATTATTGGCGATCGCCACAGCATAGCCTAAATTATTGAGAATTTGACTGGCCACCTTTTGATTGACCAAGTTATCCTCCGCTAACAAAATTTGTAAAGAGGGTTGGAGATTGGTGGAACCGTCGGGAATAACCGGGGCATCAGGGTCAATAAAGTCGGGTAAATCCGCCGGATCAAATTCCAAGGGCGTAATGGACGACTCCGTACTATCAGCCGTAGAACAAGGATCGGGGAGAGCCGTGGTGATAATACTGAACTCAAAGGTGGAACCAACCCCCACTTCACTGTGAACGGTCAAGCTTCCCCCCATCATTTCCGTGAGCCGCTGACTAATCACTAAACCCAAACCCGTGCCGCCGTATTGCCGTGTTGTGGAAGAATCTACCTGGCTAAAGGCTTTGAACAATCGATCGAGGCGATCGCCCGGAATGCCAATGCCCGTATCTTTAATACTGAAATAGAGTTGATGGCTAGGTTGGGGCAGGTCTGGGGAGACCAAGTTAGGCTGAGTGGGCAATAACGCCTCGGCCCTGACCGTGACCACAATTTCCCCTTGATGGGTAAATTTCACCGCATTACCGAGGAGATTGGTCAGAATTTGCCGTAGTCGGACGGGATCGCCCAAAATATGTAGCGGTGTTTGGGGATCGATAAAATAGCGTAAGACTAAGGACTTTTGTGTCACGCTGGGGGCAAACAAATCCATAACCCCCTCAATGACCCCTCGCACATCTAGGGGGTGACTTTCTAGCACCAGTTTTTCCGCTTCGATTTTAGAAAAGTCAAGGATGTCGTTAATAATGGTCAGCAACGATTCACCGCTTTGGTGGATGGTTTGGACATAATCCCGTTGTTGGGCATCTAAGTTGGTCATGCCCAACAATTCCGTCATGCCAATAACCCCGTTCATGGGGGTGCGAATTTCATGGCTCATCATGGCTAAAAATTCACTTTTGGCCCGATTAGCGGCTTCTGCGGCCCATTTGGCTTTCTCCAATTCCTGATTCTGTTGGCTGACTTCCCGCCGCCGTTCCCGTTCCCGTTGCAATAAAGAAGCTTGTACCAAGGCAATGCCCATTTGTTCGGCGATCGCCTCTAGGAGTTCTATTTCGTCCCGAGACCACTGCCGGTGGTAATCGCATTGATGGATAGCAATAATGCCATTGGGTTCACCCCGGTAAGAGGTTCGCACAGCCAAAAGGGACTTAATACTAAAAGTGTGACAAAAATCGTGAATGCTATCTAAGCGAGTATCTTGGCTGACATCATAGATGGCTAACGCTTTATCCCAAGCAAGAATACAGCGATCATAGGCTTGATCTACCGGGATTTGAACACCGAGCAACGACGTGTAGTTCCCCTGCAAATACTCTGCCACTACCGGAATTTGTAAGGTTGGTTCGGCAATGTAACTATGGATCAAACATCGACTAGCCCCAAACACCTTGCCTAACTGTTGGGCGGTGGCTTGAAAAATAAAGGCTGGTTGCAGACTGCGCCGGATTTCCTGGGTGATTTTTCGCATTAACAGGATTTGATCCAGTTTCTTTTGCAAAATTTCTTGGGCCTGTTTACGGTCGGTAATATCCAGGCAAGATCCCACATAACCAATAAATTGGCCGTCGGAAAGATAACGGGGCACGCCCACATTCAACAACCAGCGATAGTCCCGATCCGCCCGCAGATAGCGATATTCCAGTTCAAAGCGGGTGCGATCGCCAAAGGCACAGTTTAAAACCTCAATGTAGTGACTCAGGTCGTGGGGATGAATACCCTCTGTCCAACCAGCGGTCAATTCTTGCTCTAAGCTACGACCACAAAAATCTAGCCAGGTTTGGTTGACAAAAGTACACTGTCCGTCTTGATCCGTCATCCACAACATTAACGGTGAACTGTCCGCCATCATCCGAAAACGGGCTTCGCTTTCCCGCAAACTAGCTTCTGCCTGCTTGCTACGACTAATTTCAAAACGAATCGCCAGATATTGATAGGGTTTGCCATCCTCACCTAAAAATGGTACAATTGTGCTGTCAACCCAGTAGATATCCCCGTTTTTTTTGCGATTTTTGATTTCCCCCTGCCAGACCCGTCCAGCGGCGATCGCCTGCCAGAGTTCCCGAAAAAATTTGGGGGAATGGTAACCCGAATTCACCAGGCGATGGGTCTGGCCAATTAACTCCTCACGGCTATAGCCGGAAATGTCTGAAAACTTATCATTGGTGTAGGTAATTACCCCTTTGGCGTCGGTAATCGCCACGATCGCCGCCTCATCCAACGCAGCTTTTTGGACTGCCAATTCTTTCAAGGTCGTTTGCAAAGACTGTTCCGACTCCTTCTGCAAAATCAAGGCCTGGCTCAAATCCTGTTCATGACGCCAAGCCCGCTGGGCATAATACAAGGCGATCGCCGCTGTCCACGCCATCCCTAGCCCACTCCACAGCACCCAATTCGTCCAAAAAGATTGATTATTATTGACCACAGCCGGATTCGCCACCAATTCCAAGTGCCAATCCCCATTGTTAGCCGTCATAACCGGTAACACCATATTCCAACGGAGGGTCCGCTCGACGGCCAAAGCCCCCGCCCAATCCACCGGCACATCGTCATAAAGTAATTGCCCCCCCTCAAAAATTCGTAGCCCAAACCTAGGATTGCTCCCCTGGGGACTATGCCGATGCCAACCGGGAATCGTGGCATAGATAAACCGCTCGAGCTGAAAAACCCCGACAATAAAACCATCAAACCGATCTTCGGGAAAGAGGGGAACATAGACCAAAAATCCCTTGCCCCCCTGCACCAAGTCCACCCCCTGACTCATGACCATGGTGCGTTGATTTTGAGCCAACTGGAGCGCCTGGATTCGGGACAGACCTCGATTCAGGAATTGTTTTGCCGCCTCATTCCCCGCCAAGGGTTCCAACCAACGCACCACATAACCTTGATCCACCCATTGGATCGCCTGATAACCGGGAAAATTTTGTACATAGGCCTGGGCTTCCAAAGACCATTCCCATTGCTTAATTCTGGCTGGCGATCGATTCCAGCGTGCCCCCATCTGGGCCAAAATATGGGAATGGAAATTAAGTTGGCTCTGGAGTTGGGAGCAAATCGTCCCTAATTCCGTATTGAGAGCCTCTTGGTAATGGCGAGTGGTTTCCAAACGCAGAAAATGCCACGTATTGACCGTCAGTACGGACAACCCTAACCCCGTGAGCAGCGGCCACAACGGCAATAAAATGAACCGGCGCAATAACTGTTTCATGGCAAAACAAATCCCAGGGAGTCAGTATAGCTACTCTCACATATTCCCACTATTAACAGACTTCATCCCCAAAAATTGTTCAGGTCAACCCCGTCGCCATTAATCAAACATTTCATTAATTAGACTGCGATACAAATCTGCAACCACGGGACGTTTCACCTTCAACGTTTGGGTCAT
>JBJOGT010000243.1:0-4669 GCA_046048115.1 Cyanobacteriota bacterium
ACACGATCGCCACGGTGAAAGCCACAGGGGAGTATGAATTAACCATTACCCTCAAATCCCCCTTTGCCGCCTTTCCCGCCCTATTGGCCTATCCGGGGGCCTGTGCTGTTTCGCCCCAAGCTTACAAAATTGAAGCCGGGTCGTTTGAACCCACCATTTTTGTAGGAACGGGGCCTTACCAACTCGACAGCTTTAGTAGTAATGCCCTGCGCTTGAAACCGTTTCCAGGCTACTGGGGCGATCGCCCGCGTAATGATGGCATTGATCTACAACTATTTCCCAGCAATCCGGCCAATTTGTTTAACGCCTTTCGGACCCAAGGGGTGGATGTGGCCTATCAAGCCCTCGTTGCCCAACAGGTTAAAACCCTCCAGGGCGATGCCAAAAAGAGTAATTTTCAGATTTTTGAAGCCGCTGGTTCGGTCATTAATTTTATGGCCCTCAACCAACAACGCCCGCCCTTGGATCAACTGCCCCTCCGTCAGGCGATCGCCGCCTTAGTGGATCGTCAACTTTTAATCGACCGAATTTTATTGGGGCAGGGGAGTCCGTTGTACAGCATGATTCCCACCAGTTTCAAGGAATCGCAACCCGTTTTTGAGCAACAAAATCCCCCCCGAGCAGACCGGCTAACCCAGGCTAAACAATGGCTCCGCTCCCAGGGGTACACGCCAGAAAATCCCTTAACCCTGGAAATTTGGCACACCTCTAATTCCACCAACGCCAGCATTGTGGCAACGGTATTAAGGGCCTTAGCGAAGCGAGATTTAGACGGCTTGCTCGAATTTCAGCCCAACAGCATTGCCTCCGCCAGCTATTACCGCAACATCGGTTTAGGCCTATACGAAAGTTCCCTATCCGCTTGGTATCCTGACTTTCTTGACCCGGATAATTACGTTTATCCCTTTTTAGATTGCGCCAAAGGCAGTACCACAAAAGGCTGTGAAGAAGGGGGTGCCCAAAGCCAAGGATCGTTCTACTACAGCCAGACCATGAACGATTTAATTCGCCAAGAACGACGGGAAACCGATCCCCAACAACGCCAACAAGCCTTTGCCCAAATCCAGACCCAACTGGCCGCCGACATTCCCTATATTCCCCTCTGGCAAACCAAGGATTATGCCTTTGCTCAACAGGGCATCGAGGGGGTTGTGGTTAATCCCAGCCAAACCTTTCCCTTTTGGACATTGCATCGGTCATAGCCTAACGCTAGTGGTAGCAGACCCATAGAGAAATCAACGCTAAATGTGGCAATTTTACCGTCAAGATTGCCGACCCAAGCTAGCGATTTGCGTTACGATAATTGTCTTGCATACCTTAAAACATCTTTGTAAATTTCTATGGTCACTAGCACGATTAACGCCACGGCTCCCATGCCCATTACCCCGATTTTTAATCCCACGGGCAATGATTCCGTCGAAAGTCGTACCATCTGGTTCGGCAATACAACTAATCTAATGCAATTGAATGACGTCCGCTATAGCTGGGCCGTGGGTTTGTATCAGCAAATGCGTGAAAATTTCTGGATTAACTAGGCAGTCCAGATTAAATCCCTTGAAAACGGTGAAACTCTTTTTCACAGACAATACCGTGCCAAGCTGCTAGAAAAACAGCAGAAGGTGTAGAGACTATCGAAAGGCAAATACTTATTGATTTGACCGAGTAGAGTAGGCAGTAAGCAATTGACTGTCGAAGCGGGGGACTCCTTAATTAATTTTAAGGATGATGATATAGTCCGATCCCTGTGGTGACATAGGGCAGCTTGAATAAAGCGGATTAGGTGTAGCGATCCTAATTGAACAGCAATGACCTCAACGACTAGACATTACCCAAGATGTTACCGATTATTGGAATTTAACCGATGAAGAACGTTATGCCTTCGACGGAATTTTGTCCTATTTGACCTTTTTGGATTCTGTCCAAACCTGCAATATTCCCCACCTCAAAAGTAGCGTTACTGCACCGGAAATTAGTCTGTGTATGGCGGAGCAAATTTCCCAAGAGGGAATGCATAATCAGAGTTACCAATATATGATTGAAACCATTATCCCCACGGAAAAACGGGATGCGGTTTATGATTTTTGGCGCACTGATAAAATTTTAAAAGAACGTTGTGAATATATTGCCACCCTTTATCAAAAATATGTGGATCATCCCACCCAGAAAAATTATTTTGTGGCCTTAATGGCGGATTATTTACTAGAAGGTTTGTATTTTTACAATGGTTTTATTTACTTTTATAATTTAGCATCGCGGATGTTGATGCCGGGTTCTGCTGACATTTTTAAAATGATTAATCGGGATGAATTAAGTCATGTTCGTCTTTACCAAAAGCTTATCCCGGAAGCGATGCAGGTCTTCACCCATTCCACTGATCAAATTTATGAAATGTTTGATAAGGCGGTGGAATTTGAATGCCGTTGGACAAATCACATTGTCGGTAATAATATTTTAGGTATTACCGAATCCAGTACGGAACAATACACTAAATATTTAGCCAACAGCCGTTTGCGGGCGATCGGGCTTGATCCCCTTTATAGTGATGGGAAATTCACCAAAAGTCCTTACACGCACCTAGAGCGTTTTTCCGATACCAAAAAAGAAGCCCATACTAAGGCAAACTTCTTTGAGGCAACGGTAACCAGTTATGTGATGTCTTCTGGGGTTTCCGGTTGGGATGAAATCTAAGCTTTAACACTCATCAAAATAGACCTCTTGCAGGGAAAGTCAATTGTCTTAACCAAGCAGGTGTGGCATATTTCACAGAGATTAAGATAGTCAATCTTTTACCTGTCAAGACCAGTGGCGATTTCACCGAGATCCGCTATGGGATGCTCCCTTCCAGATGTTAACTCGGCGATCGCCGCTTGATATTGGGCATCTAGTTCGGAACCAATTTGGGCATAGGTGATCAAAGGCTCTTCCACCGTTTCATCGGGGATAATGCCCAGTTTATGAATGTCGTGGTGGGCGGGGGTTTCATATTTGGCCACGGTAATGGCTAGTCCTGATCCGTCGGACAGTTCAAATAGGGATTGGATGAGTCCTTTACCAAAGGTTTTTTCGCCAATTAAAATTCCCCGATGATTATCTTGTAAGGCCCCAGCTAAAATTTCGCTGGCACTAGCAGTTCCCTGGTTGACTAGTACGGCTAATGGGCGATCGGTGAGGGCTGCCCCTTGGGCCGTAAAACTGTCCTGAACCCCTTGACGGTTAACGGTGTACACAATAGTGCTTTCCGGTAGCCATAATCGGGCAATATCGATGCCTGCCTGCAGCAACCCACCGGGATTATTCCGTAAATCTAAAATATAGGACGTAGCCCCTTGCTTTTCTAACTGAGTAATGGCGTGGGCTACCTCTTCGTAGGCATTGGCACTAAATTGGCTTAAACGGATATAACCGACGGGGGTCTGGGGACGAGTGGTATCCAGTTGGGCAACGACGGGACTCAGGGAAATGACTTGACGGGTGAGGGTTAATTGTTGAGGATCGGTGGCGGCATCGGGCAGAATTTTGAGGGAAACTTGGGTGCCTTCGGGGCCCCGCATCCGGGCAGCCGCTTCATCCAAAGTGAGAGTCCGGGTATCGACACCGTCAATTTCTAGGATTTGATCATGGGGTTTCAAGCCTGCCGACTCGGCGGGGGATCCGCTTAGGGGAGCCATGATTTCTAGTTTTTCGGTCTCGGGATTGATATTAATTTGGAGCCCAACGCCGGATAATTCCCCGGTGGTAGTTACCCGTAAGTTGCCGTATTGTTCCGGGCGCAGGAGTCGGGTGAAGGGTTCATCTAAGGTGGCCAACATTTCTTCGATCGCCGTATAGGTTTCTTCCCGATTACGGAGAGGGCGTTTGACATACTGTTGCCGGAGTAGCCACCAATTTTGGTTGTTAAAGGTGTCATCTAAATAGGATTGATTGACCAAGCGCCAGGACTGTAAAAACAGTTTTTGTTCTTCGGTGAAGGCGAAAGCACTGGGCGTACTGCCCAGATACGTGACCAAACCGATTGTTAAACCCAGAACAATTGCCCAAATCCGACGTCGTGTTTTTCCCATTGGCAACTCCGGTCTCCCCGTTAATCCTATTTACAAAAGTTTGCTGAATTCTTATTTTAGGATATTATTCAAACCCCTGGATTTTTCTAACTGGGGCGATCGCCCTACCATTGTTATCATTATGCAAAACTCCCCCGCACCGTCCCGTTGGCAATTTTTACGGGAAAATGGGCCGTTATTGATTATTGCTTTGATTCTGGCGCTGTTATTACGGATTTTTGTCGCAGAACCCCGTTACATTCCCTCAGAATCGATGTTACCGACCCTGGAGCGTGGCGATCGCCTAGTGGTAGAAAAAATGACCTATCATTTCCATCCCCCGCAAATTGGGGACATTGTGGTCTTTCACCCACCGGAATTATTACAGAGTCAAGGGTACAACCTTGATCAGGCCTTCATTAAGCGTGTGATTGCCACTCCCGGACAGACGGTACAGGTAGCGAATGGCATCGTCTATCGGGACGGAGAACCCCTACAGGAAAGTTATATTTTAGAAATGCCCTATTACCAACTACCGCCGGTACAAGTACCCAACGGCCAATTATTTGTGATGGGAGACAATCGCAATAACAGTAATGACTCCCATGTTTGGGGCTTTTTACCCGAAG
>JBJOGT010000244.1:0-3626 GCA_046048115.1 Cyanobacteriota bacterium
GCCGCTGCGAAGCAATTGGCCCAACGGGGACAGCGGGTACTGGTAATGGGCCAAGATCCCAGTTTAGGTTGGTTGTGGGATGTAACCCTAACCGAAAAACCCCACACAGTGGAAACCAATATTGAGGGATTTTTGCTCAGTTCAACCCATCTATTGGAGCAGGGTTGGGAAAAACTCAAGGCGTTGGAAGCCCAATATTTGCGATCGCCAACGTTGAAAAATATTTACGGCGAGGAATTGGGGGTATTACCGGGGATGGATGAGATTTTAATTCTCAACGCCCTGCGGGAATATGACCAGGGGGGATGCTATGACGTGGTCATTTATGACGGCCCGGGCAACTTATCAACCCTCCGACTCTTGGGGATTCCCGATATTGCGGGTTGGTATTGGCGACGGTTTCAAAAGGTACTAGCGGATTCTGATGTGGTACAAACCCTAGCTCCCTTTGTTCAACCCATGGCCAGCGCAGTGTTAAGCGTCAATTGGAGTCCCGAACAATTCACCAATCATCCCCAAAGCCCCCAGACGATCCTCAATCAGGGGAAAGCGGCGATCGCCGACCCGCAAAAATTTGCCGCCTATCTAATCACCAGCAATGATCCCATTGCCCAAAAAGTCGCCAAAACCTATTGGGGCGGGGCACAACAGGTGGGGGTTACCGTTAACGGTGTTATCCAAACCCCCTTAGGTCAAGGATCATTAGCTAGTAACGAGTTTGAGCCTTTAGTCATTAATGCTTTGCCGACCTATACCCCAGGCAACTGGCAACCATTAATCAATGCCTTGCCGGACTTTCTTGCCCCCAATAAAGCCCCCCGCCCGTTAGAAATTGAAACCACTGCTAGACAGGTGAAAATTTATCTCCCTGGCTTTGACAAAAAAGCCGTCAAACTCACCCAATCGGGACCAGAATTAACCATCGAAGTAGGGGATCAACGGCGCAATATTGATCTGCCAGCCAGTTTGCGGGGCAAAGCAGTAACCGGGGCGAAATTCCAAGCCGGTTATTTAATTGTTAGCTTCTAGGTAAAGTAGTACAAAAAATAAGGTAAGCTGCTATTGAAATGAAGTACGGAGAATAACAGTAATTCTCATTTTGACTTCAAGCCTGGTTTTTGAGGCGTGTTTTCAAAGAAGTAATGAGGTTTTCAGTCTACATTCCTTGGTCTTCCTTGCCCCAAATATTATTGTCTTTCATGAACCTGCGAAATGTAGGTTACTAATAGGTGCTGACAGGCATCTTCGAGTAAGTCAATCACATGGTCAAAGCCCGCTTGACCGCCGTAATAGGGATCGGGGACTTCTTTGTCAGTGAAATTTTGGGCATAATCACACATCAGCTTAACTTTGTGGTGATATTTGCCTTGACGATCCTGGATCAAAATACCCTCGTAATTATCCCGATCCATGGCCAAAATTAAGTCAAAGTTTTCAAAGTCTTCGACCTCAAATTGTCTAGCCCGTCCAGCAACGATATAACCCCGCTTTTTTAAACTCTCTGTCATCCGGCGATCGGGAGGAGACCCGACGTGGTAGCTAGATGTACCGGCGGAATCACATTCGAGCAGGGCCGTTAATCCGGCTTGGCTAATTTGATGATTCATGATATTTTCCGCCGCTGGCGATCGACAAATATTGCCTAGGCAAACAAATAAAAGTCTAGTCTTCATAAAAAATCCAAAAAGAGAAAATAAATTATTCGTTTTGCGGGGCAATTTTCAAACTTGGGGTTGCCACCTCTGGTTCTTCTGTTGCTTCATTGCCATCATGAGCAGGAGAAGACGGCGAAGAACCATTGCCCCCAGATTGATTGCCACCATCCCCTTTCAAAAAGCGAAATTCTGCTTCTTTAATCACCGTATACAACACTGGCACCAGAAAAAGACTGAGAATCGTTGAAATTAAATAGCCGCCAAAAATGGCTGTCCCCAAAGACCAACGACTCATTGCCCCCGCCCCAGCGGCGATTACCAAGGGCCAAAAGCCGACTAACCCCGAAATTGCCGTCATCAAGATCGGTCGCATCCGTTCCTTGGCAGCAAAGGCCGCCGCCTGGGGAATCTTCATACCCAACTCCATTGCCTGGTTGGCAAATTCCACAATCAAAATGGCATTTTTACTAGCAAGGCCAATTAACATCACCAACGCCACCTGGGCATAAACGTTATTGTTCACGGTTGGCCACACTGCGCCAGAGGCAATCATAAAATTCGCCCGTAATAAAATCGCCCCCATTGCCCCCAGGATAGCCAAAGGTACTGTCATCATAATGATGGTCGGGTCAATATAACTTTCATATTGGGCTGCCAATACCAGAAAGACCATAATGAACGCTAAACCGAAAATGATCGGGGCTGCTCCTCCCGACTGCTGTTCTTGATAACCCGTACCATACCAGGCGTAGCCTATGGACTCGGGAAACATCTCGTCGGCTATTTTTTCCATTACCGCCATTGCCTGCCCCGTGCTGTAACCTGTGGCCGGAGCCCCCTGCACATCGATCGCCGTGTAGATATTAAAGTGGGTCAAAATCGGCGGATAAACCGTACTTTCTAAGCCCACCACATCACTGAGTTGCACTAAGCCCCCCGTGCGAGACTGGACATAGAGCCGTTGAATGTCCGTGGGATTGGTCCGATACTGTTCATCAGCCATAGCGTAAACCTGGTATAGGCGACCACCTAAAACAAATTGATTGACATAGCTCGACCCCATATAAGTTCCAATGGTGCTGAAGATTTGGTTGATGTCCACATTTTGAGCATTGGCCTTGTCCCGATCCACCGATATTTCCAGCAGCGGCGCACCAAAGGTAAATTGGGTGAAAACGGAACGAGGATTGAGCACTGGGTTTTCCCGAAGCTTGACCATGTATTGTTGGACGTAGGCCATAAAGTCGTTAATGGGAATCCCCCCCCGATTCTGGATGTACAAATCCAAGCCTCCGGTACTACTTAACCCATCTACCGGGGGAGCATTGACGGCAATCACCTGGGCGTCGCTAATTTTAGCGCCCAATTCGCGGTTAATTTCTGCCAATAAGGCAAACACCGATTTGCCAGCCCCTGGTCGCTCTTCCCAGGGTTTTAGTTTGACGAAAAATAACGATTTACTACTGTCATTACCCAAAAAGCTAAAGCCCCCCATCCCCAAAACATGTTCCACTTCTTCCCGTTCTTGAACAATGGCCGTTGCCTGGGCAATGACATCTTTGGTGTATTCAATTGAGACTCCGGGGGGCGAGTTACCCAACATAAAAAAGTAGCCCTGGTCTTCTTCGGGAATAAATCCTGTCGGGGTGGCACTATAGACCCACACCGTCGCCACAATGCCCGCAATAAAAACCGGAATGGCCAACAGCCTGACGCGGATGATGCCATTAACCACACTGCCATAGCGTTCTTTGAGCCAGTCGAAAAAGCGATTAAACCAGTTAAAGAAAACGGCTAGGGGACCATGTTGTTGCTGCTTAGGCCGCATCAGAATGGCAGACATACTCGGGGAAAAGCTAATGGCATTAAACGTGGAAACCGCCACCGCCGCCGCCATAATCACCGCAAATTGTTTGTAAACAATCCCCGTTGTCCCTGGAAAAAAGGTGACGGGAATAAACACTGCCATCA
>JBJOGT010000245.1:0-6706 GCA_046048115.1 Cyanobacteriota bacterium
ACGAAAATATCAAAAAAGTAGTCAAAAATATTCTCAGTGAAGAGTATCCTCGCAATACAAAAGGGATTCCTCTGCTATCTCATCGAGAACTGCTTTTTCAGGATCTTTTAAATCTTGGTGCAACCTACGAAACAATTTTAAAAACTGCTGAATCGTCCGCAACAAAAAAAGTAAGAGAAGACAGTTTTCGATTGATGGGTGCTTGTTTTAAAGGTAAATATTCTCAGGTGGGATTAATCACATTTTTACGTTTTTGGGCAGAGGTACTTGTTTCTGTTGAATATAATTGTCTATGGAAACGTATTTCTGAACGCTTGTCATCTACAAAAACTGCTAATAAGGCAAGATCGGAATTCTATTATTTTCACATGATTCATGATGTAAGAAATTCTGATATTGGCAAAGAAAGTTTATTAGGAGGACTCACTCACTCTCAGGAACTGGCTGTTCATTTAAGACAATTAATTGTCTCGGAAGACATCCTTGATGAGTGTATGAGAATTGAAAAAAGTGTCTATGAAATTAAGTATAAATTTTATGATCAATTTCTTATCTTTTGAGACCTACCGATTATTTCTGTCAATTTTTAGAGAGGTCTTAAGATGTTAAAAAGGGGCTGGATTAACAACCCTCATGCTTTTGTACTTAAATCATACTCCTGACATCCCTTAAAGGGCTAACGCTGTTTCCTCCGTTGGGGCATCCGTAGAAACTGTTTGTTTCGCCTTCCAATCCAAATAATCTTGCAATTGCGCTTCAATTTGCTCCCGGACAATGGTGCGATATTGCAGAAAATGTTCATTGTGGGCACACATGGTTAAATAACCTTCTAAATGCTCTGGCTGTTGACGCCAAATGCTGAATAAATGGTGCCAAAAGGTCCAACGGGTTTCTCGCTTGATCCCCTGCCGCCAAATAACGATCGCCAAAGCGCGAATATCAATCCATTGGGGTAATTTAGGGGGGACTTGGCATTTTGGTTTACCCAATTTCAAATAACAGCGATACACCCGATTTAAGTAACAGGTCGGTTCGTATAACTCCCAAAAGGTATCAATATATTCCCGCGCAATTTCTTCCAAAGGACGGGTGGGAATAAAATTCATTAAACTGCTTTGGTTAATATCCAAACGTCCTGTGTTGAGCATCCGCCCCTCTTTTTCCAACCGATGCCATAAAGCAGTATGGGGCAGGGCTTGTAACATCCCAAACATCGCCGTGGGAATGGCAGTTTTTTCCACAAAGCGAATAATGCGATCGCCAGCGCCGGATTTTTCTCCATCAAAGCCAATGATAAAACCGGCCATGGGTCGAATACCCGCCGCCATAATTTTATCGACGGAATCACTGAGGGAATGACGGGTATTTTGGAATTTTTTTGTGACCTCTAAACTGTCTTCATCGGGGGTTTCAATGCCCAAAAAGACCGCATCAAAATTACATTGAACCATCATCTCCATCAATTCAGGATCATCGGCTAAATCCACTGACGCTTCGGTATTAAATCGGAACGGATATTGATGTTGTTCTTGCCAAACCTGGAGTTCTTTGAGCAACAATTTGACATTACGTTTGTTGCCGATAAAATTATCATCCACCATAAACACCGATCGCCGCCAACCCAATTCATAGAGAAAATCGAGTTCCTTTAATAATTGGGCCGGGGTTTTGGTGCGGGGTTTACGACCGTAGAGAACGATGATGTCGCAAAATTCACACTGGAAGGGACAGCCGCGAGAAAATTGCACTGACATGGAATCGTAGGCATCTAATTCCAATAAGTCGTAGCGGGGGATCGGGGTAATGGTCACATCCGGCTTCTCCGTAGTCCGAAAAATGCCTTGGGTTTCCCCCCGTTCTAGTGCCTCAATGAACATGGGTAGCGTCAATTCCCCTTCATCTAAAACTAAAAAATCCGCCCCAGCATTTTGGATCTCATCGGGTACAGAAGTGGCAAAGGGGCCGCCCACCGCCACCAATTTCCCCCACTGTTTGGCCAGTTTAATCTGCTCCACCATGTCATCCCGTTGGACGATCATGCCCGACATCACCACCAATTCCGCCCAGTCCCATTCCGCATCGGTCACGGATCTAATATTGCGATCCACCAGCTTAAATTCCCAATGTTGGGGCAAAATCCCCGCTACCGTAATCAGCCCTAACGGTGGCAGCAGTACCTGGCGATCGACCAGTTCTAGAATTTTCTCGTAGGACCAGAAGGTCGGCGGAAAAAGGGGATAAATGAGGAGAGCACGCATGGTTTTTTGTAGAGATAACGGGAATGGATAGGGAAAAATTAGTTTTATAACGGGTTAAACTGACGGCGTCGAAACTTTAGGCTAAGCTAACATACCTTGACCCGAATTTCCTGGGCATTCAGTACAATTGCGCTCTCCATGGCGATCGGAGGGCCTCGGGTTTAGTCCAGGGCTGAAACTTCAGACCCTTACAGCCAGTCAGTCTATCTTGGCGATTTGAATTTAGAAATCAAGATGAAAAAAATTGCGTGTTTGGCATTGTCTTTGTTGATGAGTGCAGCGATGATGCCACCCAGTTGGGCGGGAGCCGTGCTTGATCGCATTGAAAAAACTGGAGTGATCACCGCTGGCGCTCGGAAAGATGCAGTCCCGTTTGGCTATGTCAATGATCAAGGGGAATGGGTCGGCTTTTCGTTGGAGGTTTTAGAATTAATTCGTCAACAAACGGAAAAACGCCTGGGCAAACCCATTCAGTTAAAACTAGTGGAAGCCACAGCAGATAATCGCTTTGATTTGATTGCTGATAACAAAATTGATTTGGAATGCGCTTCTTCGACGTTTACCTGGGCAAGAACCGAAAAAGTTGATTTTTCAGTGAGTTATTTTGCCGATGGCACCAAAATTTTAACCAAAAAGGGGAGCGGCTTAGAGTCGGCGGATTCCTTGGCTGGTCGGACGATTGGGGTCATTCCCGACACCACCAATGAGAAAGCGATTAAAAATTTTCAACCCGCCGCCAAGTTAGTGGAAATTAAGGACCAAGCCGATGGTCTGGCAAAGTTGGAAGCGGGAGAGATTGAAGCCTTTGCCGGGGATGGCATTGTCTTAGCCGGACTGAAAAAAAACATCCAAAATCCCCAGGATTGGCAAGTTGTACCCAATTTTCCCTATCAGTATGAGGCCTATGCCTGTTTATTGCCCAAGGATGACTCGGATTGGCGTCATTTAGTGAATTACAGTCTGCTGCAATATATGGAGGGGATTATCAGCGATCAAACGGAAGCGGTGGATCTTTATGAAAAATGGTTTGGGGAGGAGGACGGCGTTGCTCCCTATCCCCGTGACACCATCAATGATTATTACCAGGGCATTGTGGATAGTTTTGAGTGGATTCCCATCACTCGCTACTAAGGTAATGGGGTTTTTAGCCCCTCAAATACGTAACCTTTGCCCCGAATGGTGCGGATGCAGTCACTGTCGGGTTCGCCAATTTTGCGCCGGATTTGACCGATGTGGACATCAACTTTGCGCTCAACGGTTTCTTGTTTTTGATTGGCCCAAACCTCAGAGATTAATTCCTGACGTCCCCACACTTTTTCCGGATGGGTGGCCAGGAAATAGAGCAATTCGTATTCCAATAGGGTGAGGGGCACTAATTCCCCATTCCGGGTGACTTCACAGCGGTTGTTGTCAATCCGTAGCCGGCCGACTTGGATCAGGTTATTATCGGGGGTCGGGCTAGGCTCGGATGGGGGTTGGCGTTTCAGCAGTGCCCCAATTTTAGCTTTGAGCACATCAAGGTCAAAGGGCTTTGTCAGATATTCATCTGCGCCCTGTTCAAAGCCTTCGAGAATATCATCTCGATCCGTCAGACAGGTCAACATTAGTACCAAGGTTTGATACCCTTGCATTTCTTTACAGAGGTTAAAGCCGCTATCGTCAGGGAGGTTAACGTCTAGAATGACTAAATCTGGGTGAAATTCTTGAAACTTTTGCCGGGCGATCGCCGCTGTTTCCGCGCTCTCGATGTGGTAGTCGCTATAGCTCAAAAAACGGCCAATAAGTTGACGAATGGCGGCATCATCGTCTACAACGAGTATCTTGTGCGTTGTCATCGGCAGAGCCATGGATTTCGAGGATTCAACAGGAATAACCCCATTTTACCTAAAGAATCCAAAGTTGTTACCAAATTTGAGTATTGTTACTTCAGAGGAATTACTTAATCCTTGCCCAAAGGGAGACCAAGGGCCGAGGGTCGTTGCCGCTGTATGGTGAATTTTGGTCAAGATACGTTACCGCTACTGACAACGCTGAAGCAGTTTGCCCAGGGAGTCGATACGCCTTTTTATGCGCCGGGGCATAAACGGGGCCGGGGTATTGCTCCCCCATTAAGTGATTGGTTGGGATTAAATGTTTTTCAAGGGGATTTACCTGAATTACCCGCATTAGATAATTTATTTGCCCCCACCGGGGCGATCGCCGAGGCTCAACAATTGGCAGCGGCTTTGTGGGGAGCGGACCGAACCTGGTTTTCCGTCAATGGGTCTACGGCGGGGATTATTGCGGCTATTTTGGCCACCTGTGGAGAGGGCGATAAACTGCTATTACCCCGTAACGCCCACCAAGCGGCGATCGCCGGTGTCATCCATGCAGGGGCCAGACCCATTTTTTTAGAACCCGAAAGCAATCCTGATTGGGACTTGGCCTTCAGTATTACCCCGGAGACTTTGCAGCAGGCTTTAAAAACCCATCCCGATGCCAAGGCAGTGTTTTTGCTCCATCCCACTTACCACGGCGTTGTGGGAAATTTGGCAGAATTGATTGCGTTGGCTCATCAAGCGGCAATCCCCGTCATTGTGGATGAGGCCCACGGGGCCCATTTTGCTTTTCAGGATCAATTACCAACCCCAGCGTTGGCGTTGGGGGTCGATTTAACAATTCAATCAACCCATAAACTGCTCGGTGCCTTTAGCCAAGCGGCCATGGTTCACCAGCAAGGCGATCGCCTGGATTGCCAACGGATCAGTCAAGCGTTGCAGTTAATTCAATCCACTAGCCCCAATTATTTACTCCTAGCCTCCCTCGACGCGGCCCGCCACCAAATGGCCCATGAAGGGAGAGAAAGATTAAATGCCATTGTGCAGCACACCCTTACCTGTCGATCGCAGTTAGAACAAATTCCGGGCTTAAAGTTGTTAACCACCGCGACAGCGCAACCGGGTTTCACTGCTTTAGATCCCACCCGGATTACCCTTGATGCCACGGCCTGGGGTTTATCGGGGTTTGATTTAGATGAAAGGTTATGTAAGCAGTTTCAGATCACAGCGGAATTACCCACCCTGCGACAGTTAAGTTTTATTGTCAGTCTGGGCAATACGCCCCAGGATTTAGACGGTTTAGTCCAGGCATTAACGGCGATCGCCCTCGAAAACCAAAACGCCGTCCCTTTTCAGGTTCAGTTACCCCCCTTACCCGGTTCCCAGTGTGCCCTAACCCCCCGCCGGGCCACCTTTGCCCCCAGCCAAACTTTGGTAGTGAATCAAGCAATTTCAAAAATTAGTGCAGATTTAATTTGCCCCTATCCCCCTGGAATCCCCGTTTTAGTACCCGGTGAAATCATTACCCCAGCGGCGATCGCCTATTTAGAAAAAATTTTGGCCTTGGGTGGAACCGTGAGTGGGTTGGCAGATCAGTCGTTAAAAACACTACGGGTCGTTGATCCGTCAAGCTTAGGGGTTACGCACTAATACAAATCAACGACTACCCAGTTCAGCCAGTTAAAAAAACGATCGCCACGTTTGTTTTCACCCACGGCAACAGACCATTTAGACAGCCTCAATTATGCTTGATTATGCTTGGTAAATTAGAACGTCAATAGTCAGGGGAAATTAGGCAATCCACAACTTTCGCTATCCCCCCGCATTACCAAACCGCATTCCCGGTAGCATAGAATTTAATCGGCAACTCAGGGGCTGATTCTGGGTCAATTCATCTAGTCAGTAGGGGAACGGTGATTATGGCAATGCAAAATTTGTTGAAAAAACCCATCATAGTGGGGGGTCTGGGGGTTTGTGCGCTATTGGGCGGTTGGGAATATTTCAACGGCGAATGGGACGGCATTAATCAGTTCGTTTTGTGGGGTTTATCCGGCATTGGATTCTTGACCTGGCGACTACGCCGATCGCCCACCGATTCCCCGCTGCCAAAAATCGAACCGTTAACCGATGAAGCCCTACAAACGGCGATCGCCAAGGTTGCTCAGTCTTTAAATCGCCTCCAAAGTCAAATACCAGATCTAGATCTCACAGACTTACAACAGCAATTAACCGGTCTCACCGTTCCCCATTCCCCACCGCAGGCAATTAATGGGGTCATTCTGGGGGAAAAGCGGACGGGAAAAAGTTCTCTTTTAGCGTTGTTGCCCATCCAAACGACCTTAGCGGACTCTGGGGAACCCGTAACCCTCAATTGGCAGGGCGTTCCCGCTGAAACTGACTTAGCTGACCTCGCAAATCTGATTAACCCTGCCCATTTTATCTGGGTATTAACCACCGGGGATTTAACCGCCACCCAATGGCAATGCTTGGAATTTTTACAACGTAATCACCACCATTGGCAATTAATTTTCAATAAACAAGATCTCTATGCCGACACGGATCGCCAGGTAATTTTGGATCAATTACAGCGCCAAACGGCCGCCCTGCAATCTATTCACCCCGTTGAAGCCA
>JBJOGT010000246.1:0-5384 GCA_046048115.1 Cyanobacteriota bacterium
GTTGTGTTCTGAGTGGGGAAAATAAACGGCAATTTTGGGTTCCCGAAGGCTTTGGCCACGGCTTTGTCGTCACCTCCGATGAAGCAGAATTTTTATATAAAACCACCAACTACTACGCGCCGGAATATGACCGCACCATACGGTGGAATGACCCGGATCTTGCCATTGATTGGCAACTGACAGGGGAACCGATTTTATCAGCTAAAGATGAACAGGGCAAATCATTGAAAGACGCAGAGGTTTTTGCCTAACTGGTTTTCAGCCACTAAAGCCCAATGCTCCCCCCACTAACTTGATTCTCTTGAAACGGCGATCGTGCTAGATAATGGGAATATTTTGGTGACGCGAGTAAAACTCATCACTGCTCAGTATTATTACTTACTGCCCCCTTACTGTTAGCCCATTATGCAAACCTCTCCCCTGCCCCGTCGTACCAAAATTGTTGCCACCATTGGCCCCGCGACCCAAAGCAAAGAGGTGTTAAGACAACTGGTGCAGGCAGGGGCAACCACATTTCGGCTAAATTTTTCCCACGGCGATCACGCCGATCATCAAAAAAGTATCCGTTTAATTCGCCAGGTTGCTTTTGAACTTAACCAGCCCGTCGGCATTCTACAGGATTTACAAGGCCCCAAAATTCGGGTCGGCAAGTTTCTCAACGAAGCGGGATCTGTGCAACTCAAAAACGGCGATCTCTATACGCTCACGAGCCGTTCCGCCCCCTGTGGGCAGGATATTAGTTCCATTAGTTACGAATATTTGGCGGATGAAGTGCCGGCGGGGGCACGGATTTTGCTCGATGATGGCAAGCTGGAAATGCTGGTGGAGTCGGTGGATATCGCCAATCGGGATCTCCATTGTCGGGTGATTGTAGGCGGGACGTTATCTAGCAATAAGGGAGTGAATTTTCCAGGGGTTTATTTATCTGTTAAGGCCCTGACGGACAAAGATAAAGAAGATTTAATGTTTGGGTTGGATCAGGGGGTAGATTGGGTAGCCCTCAGTTTTGTAAGGAATCCCCAAGATATTGACGAAATTAAGGGTATCATTGCGGCGGCAGGAAAATCAGTCCCTGTGATCGCTAAAATCGAAAAGCATGAAGCAATTAAGGATATGCAGGCGGTGTTGGAAAAATGTGATGGGGTGATGGTGGCCCGGGGGGATTTAGGGGTTGAGTTGCCCGCTGAAGATGTGCCTATTTTACAAAAACGGCTAATTGCCACAGCCAATCAATTGGGTATTCCGGTGATTACGGCCACCCAAATGTTGGACAGTATGGTCAATAGTCCCCGCCCCACCCGCGCCGAAGTCTCTGACGTGGCCAATGCCATCCTGGATGGCACCGATGCGGTGATGCTCTCCAATGAAACGGCGATCGGTAAATTTCCCGTCGAAGCCGTAGCCATTATGGCCAAAATTGCCGAACGCATCGAACAAGAGGAAATCCATTCATCCCAAGCGGCAGCCAGTCAAACTTCGATTCCCAATGCCATTTCCAGTGCAGTAACCCATATTTCTGCCACCCTTAATGCTGCTGCGATTATGTCCTTGACCAAAACCGGGTCAACAGCGCGTCATGTGTCCAAGTTTCGCCCCAAAACCCCAATTTTGGCCGTGACGCCCCATGTGGATGTGTCTCGACAATTGCAACTAGTCTGGGGAGTCAAGCCGTTGTTGGTGCTGGATTTACCTTCGATTCAAGAAACCTTTGAGGCGGCCATTAATGTGGCCCAGGAAAATAATTTTCTCCATGATGGCGATTTGGTGGTGATGACCGCAGGAACGCTGCAAGGGGTGGCTGGTTCCACCGATTTCATCAAAGTTGAAGTGGTCAAAGCAATCCTCGGACGGGGGGTTGGCATTGGCCAGGGAGCAGTGAGTGGCCGGGCCCGGGTGGCTAAAAATGCCGGTCAGATTAGCCAGTTTACCCCAGGGGAAATCTTGGTATTACCCTCTACCAATGCCGATTGTGTGGAGATGATGCGGCGGGCGGCGGGCATTATTACCGAAGAAGCGAGCTTAACCAGCCATGCAGCGGTGATTGGTCTCCGATTGGGCGTTCCTGTTATTGTGGGCTTTAAAGGCGCAACCCAACAGATCCGTGATGGGGCGATTCTGACCATTGATGCCCAAAAAGGTCTGATTTATTCGGGGGCACTATCCAAGACGGCTAAAAATTGATCAGAAAACACTTATGCGTATTTGGAAATTCGGTCTGGTTGCTTTTGTCCTCAGTTGTTTGTCGTTACTGGGAGGTTGGGGGATAGCCCAGGCCTTAACCCCTCATTCCCTGGCTGCTCCACCGACGCACCGCGTAGCGGATCCCTACGAGATCGTCCAAAATATTCCAACCAGTGCGATCAAAAAAAGTCTGGGTTCTGTGATTCCCGAAAATCCCCGTTCCGTTGACCCCATTCCCACTCGCTATATTCCGGGGTTTGAGTCCTACATTGAAACCTGTACGGGGTGTCACATTGCCTTGCCGCCGGAGGTATTGCCCTTGGAGTCTTGGCAAGAAATTTTACGCCGCCCAGATGAACATTACGGCGTTAGTGTTCCCAATATTAATCGTTTTACCCAGTTGTTAATTTGGGATTATGTCAGTACCTTTTCCCGCCCTTTACCACCCAATACTCCTGTGCCAATTTATACGGAAAAATCCCGTTACTTTAAAGCCTTACATCCCAATGTTCCCCTGGCGTCGGAAATGACCGTAAATACCTGTGTTGCCTGTCATCCCCAAGCACCGATGTTTGATTTTGTTACCCTGACGCCGGAATGGCAGGATGGACCCTGATCGAGGTTTATAAATCTCCATCTCGTACTAAAGCAAGGGCATGGGATAAGCAAGAGACGTAGAAAACAAGGCAATCTATAGCTAAGGAAGTACTTCTTAACTGTCGGTTCACTGATTTTTCCTAGTGTTTAAGGATTTTATCAAAACACTATACACGGTGTTTAGTCTGCTCCACGGCAGTTTAAACTGGGCCGATTTTTCTTCGCGGGAAACTAACCCACATTTAGGCCTGCTCGTCAATACTTTTTGGCGATCGCTACAAGTCTTATTCTGCTGTTGATGATTCCAAAAGCGTTCCCAAAATGAGCGAACCGACAGTCAGGAGTCGGCTTGATGGTAAACAAGTAAGAGTCCGTCCTGAAAACGGAATCTGGCGGGCAAAAAATGTATCGTTCGTTACAAAATTCAGTAAATCTTATGAAGCCTAGGTGAGTTTTCCTTCGGGTCAGGTTTTATTCCATTGCTGTCATTAATCCTTGATCCCCTATGGCGTCAAATGGCATTTAGCTTATGTAAAAGTTTTAGCTTTTTATCGTATTTCCCTTGATCCCTGCCGGTATTTCTCCATGAAACACCACTTAATCTAAAGATTTTGTTACCTACTAATAGTCTTTGGTTCTATGAATATGTCGATTTGTAAAAGGAATATTAAGAGATGCTAAAGAGACGAAGGGGATAAAAACCAATGAAAGTCAATCAGAGTAAGTCTTTGAGCTTAATCTTAGAAGCTTAAGCGTTAGGGCAAAATGTGAATATCTTGACGGGGAATGTCAGGGTTTCCCCCCCTTGATGATTCTTAATATTTGCCTTTAATAATACTCCTCCTATGAAAACTGCCAACTTTATCACTTCTTCCTGTCGTTATTGCCGCTATTACCAAGCTGAAGGTAGACGAGGGGGAATGTGTCATCAACTGAATGTTCCTGTCCAGGCTCAGTGGAAGGCCTGTACTTTGGCGGCTCGTCCTTTCAGCACGGCTTGGGAAAATTTAGAAGATGTGGTTCACCTTGAACATGTCTATGCCCTTGATTCCCAGGTCGTTGACATTGACACGGATAAGCGGGTTGAAATCGCCTAAGATGCCGACAAGCTAGTTAAAAATTTGGGATGTTGGGATGATGGTTGAGATTATCTAAATCTAAGGTAGCCAAGGATATTGGCGGAAGTCCGGTGGGCGTTTCTCTAGAAAGGCTTGTTTCCCTTCACTGCCTTCTTCGGTCATATAGTACAAAAGCGTGGCATTGCCTGCAAGCTCCTGTAAACCGGCTTGGCCGTCACAATCGGCATTGAATGCTGACTTCAGACAACGGATCGCCAAGGGGCTTTTGGTCAAAATTTCCGATGCCCATTGAATGCCTTCCGCTTCGAGCCGTTCAATAGGAACAATTGCATTTATTAGCCCCATTTCTAAGGCTTGCTGAGCCGAATATTGCCGACAAAGAAACCAGATTTCCCGCGCCTTTTTTTGTCCCACAATTCTGGCTAAGTAACTGGCTCCAAAGCCTCCGTCAAAACTGCCGACTTTTGGCCCGGTTTGGCCAAAAATGGCATTCTCAGCGGCGATCGTTAAGTCACAAACTAAATGCAACACATGGCCGCCCCCGATCGCATATCCAGCTACCAGAGCAATTACCACTTTAGGCATGGAACGAATAAGCCGTTGTAAATCGAGGACATTGAGGCGGGGAGTGCCTTGATCATCCAGATACCCTGCCGATCCCCGAACCGATTGATCGCCCCCGGAACAAAAGGCATATTTGCCATCGCTATGGGGCCCAGTCCCCGTTAGCAAAATAACGCCAATACGGGCATCTTCGCGGGCGTTAGAAAAGGCATCGTAGAGTTCAAAGACCGTTTTGGGGCGGAAGGCATTGCGTTTATGGGGACGGTTAATGACGATTTTAGCTATCCCGTCAGTCTTATAATACAAAATATCGTCATAGGTTTTTGCCACATGCCAATCCATGGTTTGCCTCGGTAACGGTTAGGGGATGAATGATCAAGATCAAAGGGGATATGCTAATTAATCCACTCCTCATCATACGGGGCGAAGGCGGATATCTTGAGTCTATAACCATTTAAAATCAACAAGATGCCAGCCCTTTTCTCTTGATGGATGATGTCCCATGGCTTTGTTTAACCGTTATCAGGTCGAGACCCCGGAGAGTGTGGCGTTGGAGTTTACCCTTGCAGGCATTGGTAATCGCCTTTATGCGCTGCTCATCGATTATTTGTGTTTGGGCGTAATTTTATTATTTTTGCTGATTTTCTGGGGATTATTAGCCTATAACTTGGCACAATTTTGGACAAGGGTTGAGAATGGGCAATTATGGTTAATGGCCGTGCAATTATTCTTAATTTTTTCAGTTTACGTGGGTTATTTTGTCATGTTTGAAACCCTGTGGCAGGGGCAAACACCGGGTAAACGTTGGGCTAAAATTCGGGTGATTCGCAGTGATGGGCGCCCAGTGGGATTAACCCAGGCAACGTTAAGGGCTTTACTCCGCCCCGTTGATGATTGGCTCTATGTGGGGGCATTCATGATTATTTTCGATCGCCAGGAGCGGCGAATTGGAGACTGGTTAGC
>JBJOGT010000247.1:0-2850 GCA_046048115.1 Cyanobacteriota bacterium
AAAAAACAACCAAACATTATTGTAAGGGGTGAACTTCCTTGACTATGGTTATGCAAAGGCCAAAATTTGTTCATCTAGATCAAAGTCTCCCTTTTCATCCTGTTGACCGGAGGGGAGATAGTCTAATTCATAGCTATTTTTCAATCCGTCTACTAAGCCATAATTAGGATGCCATTCCAACTGGGCCTTGGCTTTTTGGATATCGGCAAAGAAGTGTTGGAGACGTAGGGGAAAGGCTTTGCGTTTACCGAAGTCAAAATCTTTGGGGTCGTAGTGAACCAGTTTAACGCCGTAGGGATCCAGACCCATGGCTTCCGCACAGGCTAGGGCTAGGCCCTCCATGGTCACATAGCGATCGCCGGAAATATTATAAATTTGTCCGATCGCCGCTGGGGTAATCAGGGTTTTGGCCATGGCGATCGCCAAATCTTCAACGTGGCCTAATTGGGTAATAAATTGACCATTGCCCGGCATGGGAATGGCCCGACCCCGCGCCAGGCGATCAAAAAACCAGGATTCTAGGGGATTGTAATTGTGGGGGCCATAAATATAAGTGGGACGGATGGAGGTCCAGGGAATACCGCTCTGGGCCAGAAACCGTTCCGTTTCAAACTTGCCCTTATGGCGACTTTTCGGATCAACAGCATCGGTTTCCCGGTGGGGCATCTGGGGGGACGCTTGATAAACCCCGGCGGAACTTACATAAATAAACTGCTTAATTTTGCCGTTGAATAACTCCACCAAGGGCTGGGTATCACTCAATTCCCGTCCATTGTTATCAAAAACGGCATCGAATTCTTGATCCTCCAACATTCCTCGCAATTGTTCCGGGTCACGGCGATCGCCCTTGATCTGGGCCACACCACTTACGGGGGCAGGATGATTGCCTCGATTAAATAACACCACTTCGTGACCTTGGGCCACCAATACTCGACAGAGATGCACCCCAATGAAGCGTGTGCCGCCCATGATTAAGATCCGCATGGTTGTTGTCTTCCTTCAGTCGTCGTTGAGTTTATCAAAAATATGGCGTGGGAAAACCAAGTCTTGTAAGGCTGGGATGCACCAATCGCCCTAACTCCCATGCTAGTCCGACTGTGAACATTTGATGGCATTTGCCCAAAAATGGCACAGCAAAGCCGCCCCCATTGGCGCAGGGAGTGATGGCACCCAAAACCCCCTTTGCCAGCAGACTTCGGAGTGCAATAAACAATTAACTTTTGGAACACAAAAAGACTACTGGAGTTTTGACAAAAAGATTTTTTACGCTATATATAGTGTTTATCAAGGAAATTCAAGCACTACAGATAGTGTATTTTCTCAAATAGTCAAAACTCCAAAAGACTATCAACGAAAATAAAGCTTATTACATTGCACTAACCCATCGGACAAGATAGGCGATCGCCGATGTCAAACTCCAGTGGTCTGACCTAGTCTACCTGCAACAAAATCCCCCAGAGTGTTCGTCTCTTTTCGTTTAATGTAATGGTTTTTATTCGATCGTTGACACCATTGATTATCCTATGAATTTTTTAAAGTTTTGTTGGGTCTCTTCCCTGGGTTGGGCGAGGGTCTGTGGGGGTCAAGGAATCTTGATGGTGATCCTCGGTTTGTCCCCTTTATCCGCTGGGGCAAGTCCGGGGGTCGACCCTGTTAGCCAGGAAAATGATCAAGCTCCACCATCAATTGCCTTAATAGAAACCAATGTCGAAATGTCCGGCGATCGTCAAGGACAGCAACGCATTATTATTACCGAGGAAAATCTCCCCCCCTTACCCCACACAGAATCCACTGCCGATTTATTACTGCCGAAGAATCCATCGGAAATTCCAGACCCAACACGCTTCTTATTAAGTGAAGATAATACGGAAGTCAGTGAAACTGAATCTGGTATAGATACCCCCGTGGATGACAGTCAAACCGCCGCCGATAATCCCTGGACATTTAAATTTCAACCCTATGCTACCCTCCCATTAAGCACCTATGGCAATAGTACTGTTCGGGGCAGAGAAATTGATTACCATTTGAACCTTGGGCAATTATTAGACATATTAAAAGTAGCCGCCAGTGGCCGGGTGGAAGCATGGTACAAGGATCTTGGTTTTATTGTTGACGGCTACTACGTCAATTTAGGCGGAGGGGGCATTGTTTCCTTCAAAAACTTACCTAATACAACTATTGAAAGTCAATTAACTGTGCAACAGGGTATTTATGATTTTGCCGTTAGTTATCGTTTTGGCGATACCCCCCCGAACCGCTTACCCGATCAGCCATCCAAAAAAAATTATCCCCTGTTTTGGTTTGAACCCTATGCTGGAACACGTCTCAATGACATTCAGGCTGAATTAGAAGATTTCACATTACGGGTGGGCAATAGCAGCATTTCTGCGGATTTTGATCGTATTAAGGAAACTCAAGGTAGAACCTGGTTTGAACCACTACTCGGCGGGAAATTGGGCATTCAAATCTCCGACCCCATTGCCTTTTGGTTGCGGGGTGACGCATCAGGATTTGGCCTAGCCGGAGACACGGATTTGAGTTGGCAAGTCTTGGGGGGGATCGATTGGTGGGTAAACCATTCCATTGCCCTACAATTGGGCTATCGCTTTTATGAAATTAATTATCAAAATGGTTCTGGGAATGAGGCTTTTGGCTTGAATATGAATCTAAATGGGCCATTTATAGCGGCAACATTCTATTTTTAATCGCCTTGTTTGAAGCCGATCGCCACTGCCACCTTTTAGGCGATCGCCCACTTCTCTTGTTCTTAAGTACGAAATATTCATAAATTGTCAACGCCAAAATTGAGAGACCCTGGCTCCAAGGGACAGCAATCTAAATGCATTGACA
>JBJOGT010000248.1:0-8220 GCA_046048115.1 Cyanobacteriota bacterium
TTACGATCGCCAGTCAGGTCAAAATCCTCCATAGCCCATAGCTTACCCCTTGGGATTAATCCCCCTAAAGTCAGCAATTATCACCTTTAAATCATCTTTACGCTTTCATTCATTAATTTAATAACCTTACTATGGCTATCAAACCCCAACCCCAATGGCAACAACGCCTCGGTGCTTTTCTGCTCTGGGGAGCAACCATTTATTTACTGGTCAATCTTTTTGCACCCCGTTTATTTAATACTCAAATTCCCCAGGTTCCCTACAGCTTGTTTATCGATCAAGTGGAAGACGGCAACGTGGCCAGCGTTTACGTCGGCCAAAACGAAATTCGCTACCAACTCAAACCCGATGAAACAGAAACCGGGGAGCAGCCCGCCTATGGTCAGGTGTTGAAAACCACCCCTATTTTTGATTTGGAATTACCCAAACGGTTGGAAGCAAAAGGCATTGAGTTTGCCGCTGCACCACCACCCAAAAATTCTTGGTTTGGCACCTTACTGAGCTGGGTCATTCCCCCCCTGATTTTTGTGGGCATTTGGTCATTTTTTCTCAATCGCAATGGGGGAGGCGCACCGGGGGGGGCGTTGGCGTTTACCAAAAGTAAGGCCAAAGTTTACGTGGAAGGGGACTCCACCAAGGTCACCTTTGACGATGTGGCCGGGGTAGAAGAAGCCAAAACGGAATTAAGTGAAGTGGTGGATTTTCTCAAATTTCCCCAACGTTACACCGCGTTAGGGGCAAAAATCCCCAAGGGGGTGTTATTAGTGGGGCCACCGGGTACCGGTAAAACCCTATTAGCCAAAGCGGCGGCGGGGGAAGCCGGGGTTCCTTTTTTCAGTATTTCGGGATCGGAATTTGTGGAATTATTCGTCGGGGCCGGGGCGGCCCGGGTAAGGGATTTATTTGAACAGGCCAAAAAGCAAGCCCCTTGCATTGTTTTTATTGATGAATTAGATGCCATCGGCAAGTCCCGGGCCAGTGGTCCCATGATGGGGGGCAATGATGAGCGGGAACAGACATTAAACCAACTCTTAACGGAAATGGATGGCTTTAGCGCCACGGGGGCTACGGTGATTGTGCTGGCGGCCACTAACCGCCCCGAAACCCTTGATCCCGCCTTGCTCCGTCCCGGTCGTTTCGATCGCCAGGTATTAGTGGATCGTCCAGATTTAGGGGGGCGCTTAAAAATTCTGGAGATTTATGCCAAACAAATCAAACTTGATAACGATGTGGATTTGAAAGACATCGCCACCCGTACCCCAGGTTTTGCCGGGGCAGATTTAGCCAACTTGGTCAATGAGGCCGCCCTATTGGCCGCCCGTAACAAACAGGACACCGTTAAAGGGGCAGACTTCCGCGAGGCGATCGAACGGGTGGTGGCGGGTCTAGAGAAAAAGAGCCGGGTGTTATCGGAAAAAGAGAAAAAAATTGTGGCTTACCACGAAGTCGGCCATGCCCTAGTGGGGGCAGTGATGCCGGGGGGCGGTAAGGTGGCGAAAATTTCCATCGTACCAAGGGGGATGGCCGCCTTGGGTTACACCCTACAAATGCCCACGGAAGACCGCTTTTTGATGGATGAATCAGAATTGCGGGATCAGATTGCTACTTTGCTGGGGGGACGGGCCGCCGAAGAAACGGTGTTTGGTAGCATCACCACCGGAGCCGCCAATGATCTCCAACGGGCCACGGATTTAGCAGAACGGATGGTCACTACCTACGGTATGAGTAAAATCCTTGGCCCCCTAGCCTATGAAAAAAGTCAACAAAATGTCTTTCTTGGTGACGGCATGGTGGGCAATCCCCGGCGCATGGTCAGCGATGACACCGCCAAGGAAATTGACCGGGAAGTGAAGGACATTGTCGAACAGGGCCACCAAAATGCCTTGACTATTTTGCAGGACAATCGAGAGTTATTAGAGGCGATCGCCGAAAAAATTCTAGAAAAGGAGGTCATCGAAGGGGATGAGCTACAAAAGTTCTTGGGTCAAGTCAAAACCCCTACCTTTGTTTAACAATTCCCTGACAGGGCCGTCATTGCCGAAACTAACGGCCCTTGCACGAAAACCTAGAGGATTTCGCCAAAACCGCCCATTGAATCCCTTAATTATTGGAAAAAATCCCCTAAATTTTCCACTGATTTTGCCTAGGCGATCACCCTAATGAAAGTGTCTGATAATATGGGCAGAAGCTACACAGTGCCCAACTCGGAGTCGCTGTCGGCCGTAAACATTCAATCTGAATTATAAGGACTGGTTGAAGATGGAATCCAACGTAGAACAAAAAACCGTAACCCCTGGGGTTAAAACTGATCTTGGCTCCCTTGCTACTGAAAAAAAAGGCCCAATCACCGACCAGGCTTGGCAAGAATGGCTACAGCCGGTGTGGGACGTTTTGGGCAAAGTTCCCGAACTGACCGGTCAGTTTTTTGACGACAACAAGCAGCCCCTAATTTCCCTTGGCATTATCGTGTTGGGCATTGTCAGCGTCAAAATTTTGATTGCTGTGCTGGATGCTATTAACGATATCCCTCTCCTCGCGCCCATGTTGCAGCTCATTGGCATGGGCTACACCGCTTGGTTTATTTGGCGTTACCTCTGGAAAGCCTCCAATCGTCAAGAATTGGTCTCTGAATTAGGGGCTCTAAAGGATCAAATTTTTGGCAGCTAAAGCCCGCTAATTCCTCAAAATTCCCGTTTATCCCTTTGTCCTCCGTCGCCACTAGTCGGGGGACTTTTCGGTTTTCTAACCATCCTCAGGGGACTGAATCAAGGACTGAATTTTGTCTAAGGCATCCCATTGGGCTGCTTGGGTAACCGGAGAAAGGGTTTCTCCGTAGGCAAAATTAATCCCTGGAATGAGAACCCACCAGGCTTTAACGGTTTTGCCATATAACACTTTCGTCAGGGTTAATAGGGCTGCTGGAGTGCTGTGGTGGGTTAAGGTACTCTGATCGTCGGCGGGTTGAAGGGTGTGAATGTAAACACCTGGAGATGATGGGGATTCAAGCGGTTGGGCATCCATAAAAATTACTTGGTCTACGTCGGCGATCGCCGCTGCCAGGTCTGGGGTAAGCTGATGAACCGATAAAACCTGGCAATGGGGCCAACGTAATGCCGCAATCTGATCTGCCAAATAACGCCCAACGCCATCGTCCCCCCGCAGCGTATTACCGTAACCAATAATTAGGGTTAACAGGTAGGTCGAATTTCCCAAGGATAAATAAAAATGAATACCGTGCTATTTTGGACTAAAAACCCATGATGGCAGGGTTTGACTATTTAAAAATAGCAACGCAAATAACATGCGTCAAACATTATCCAATTGGACAACGATTACCGAGTCACGTTTTCCTTGGGAACAAGGTAGGGATCCGGAAGTAGTGATGAAGCTAAAAGTCAAGCCAACTGGGCATTGTTGTGGTGAATGAAAAACCAAACAGCGCCAATGGGATGATCGCGTTGCTTGGACAAAGAGAGACCCTTAGGGACAGAACGCTACCCTGTTTAGTCCCTTGAGAAATTTTGTGATTTTGACGATTAAGAACACACTGGCGAGAGCAATCTTTACATTTATATTTTTGCTTTCCATTATGAATGAAGCCATTCTTGACAAGGTTAATAGATTGACACCGAGGGCAGACGATTTCTTATTTTTCTGTTGACGTTAAATATTGTGATATTTTTGTAGTGCTCAGTAATAAGCGTTGAGAGTAAAAAGAACATATAGCCAAAAAGGTGTGCCATAATTACCTTATTAATTCAAGAATCTTTGCCAAAAATTAATGATAGTAATATAAGACCGCATCATATAGCATACAAGGCTTCTGTGTCATCACTACGTTCAGAACATTTAGATCACTACCCTTTTTTTGATGATTCAACTTTCCCCACCCCGCTCTCAGGTTCAGTCTCCCCTCTCGCCAGATTCCTCCCCAGATCAAAGCATTACCCTTGATGTCACCGGCATGAAATGTGCTGGTTGTGTGGCCGCCGTAGAACGGTTGTTAAAACAGGTACCTGGGGTACAAGAAAGTTGCGTTAACCTCGTCACGGCGATCGCCGTTGTACATTACGATCCCGCCCAAGTTACCGATCCCCAGTGCCTAGCTGATCATCTCAGTCAAAGGGGATTTCCGTGCCAGATTCGTCAGTCCCGTAATCAAACAATCTCCCCAGGAATGGAGCCCACTACCGATTCACCGGAGGGCGCAATTAACCTGGAATTAGGTCTAGCCCTGCTATTACTGGTGCTATCCGGTCTAGGTCATTTAGCCCACCTCAGCGGGCCGATGCTGCCCTTTGTCCATCACCCCATTTTTCACTGGGCCTTAGCCACCGTGGCTATTCTGATTCCAGGGCGAGACATTTTTCTCGATGGCTGGCGGAGCTTGAAATTTGGCCATGCCAATATGAATACCCTGATCGCCTTGGGCACCGGCAGCGCCTACCTCACCAGTTGCGTCGCCTGGGTGTGGCCAAGCTTAGGTTGGGAATGCTTCTTTGATGAACCTGTCATGTTGTTAGGGGTTTTATTGCTGGGGCGTACCTTGGAAGGGAAAGCTCGTCACCGGGCTGCTAGAGCATTGCATCATTTATTGTCCCTGCGCCCAGAGATGGCTCGATTAGTCGGCCAGCAATCTGTCAATGGCGAAATGGGCATTGAAATTGCGGTGGATCTCGTTCGGTCTGGGGAATGGGTGAGGGTTTTGCCCGGGGAAAAAATCCCAGTGGATGGCATTGTCATTGCTGGAACAACCCTAGTGGATGAAGCGTTATTGACGGGGGAATCCCTACCGGTTCTGAAGGAAAAAAATGATCCGGTTATTGCCGGTACGTGGAATCAATCTGGGGATATTACCATTGCAGCCACCAAAGTGGGTACCGAAACCACCTTAGCCCGCATTATTCGCCTAGTGGAAACGGCCCAAACCCAGAAAGCCCCTATTCAACGCTTAGCGGATCAAGTGGCAGGGGTCTTTGCCTATGGGGTTTTAGCCTTGGCGTTATTCACATTACTATTTTGGTCTACCGTAGGGATAGACTGGTTTCCCCAGGTGATGGCTGATACCCCCGATGGATCGCCCCGATTGATGGCTTTGAAATTAAGCGTTTCTGTGCTGGTTGTGGCCTGTCCCTGTGCCTTGGGGTTGGCTACCCCCACAGCTATTTTGGTGGGCACGGGCTTGGGGGCAGAGCAAGGCATTTTGGTTAAAGGGGGTGATGTACTAGAAACCCTCCAACGCATTACGACTATTGCCTTTGATAAGACTGGAACCTTGACCGAAGGCAAGTTACAACTCACCGATTGCTACCCCCTTACCCCCATTACGCCTGACGAACTCTTAGCCCTGGTGGCGTCGGTGGAGCAGGGAACCCGTCACCCCTTGGCAGAAGCGTTGGTGGTTGCGGCCCAAGCCCAAGGGTTAGACTGTTTGCCTGTGGACAATATTCAGACAGAGCCAGGACGGGGGGTGCAAGGATGCCTTGGTGGCGATCGCCTATGGGTGGGCAATGAAGGTTGGTTAGCAGATCATGGCATCCCCCTCGGCAAAGACGTCCATGCCGTCGTCAATCCTTGGCTTCGTCAGGGTAAAACCGTTATTTTTGCTGCCCGCAATCAGCAATTGCTGGGACTGTTAGCCCTCCAAGATTGTCTCCGCTCCGACGCAGTGACCACCGTGGCGGCGCTGAAAGCCCAGGGGATTACCCCTCTTTTATTAACTGGTGATCATCCCTCTATTGCCCAGGCGATCGCTACGGCAGTGGGCATTGATCAGGTTTATGCCCAGATGACCCCCCAGGGTAAAGTAGACCAGATTCAGGCATTACAACAAACCCCAACGGCGATCGTGGCCATGGTCGGGGATGGTATTAACGACGCCCCCGCTTTAGCCCAGGCCGATGTGGGCATTTCCCTGTCGGGGGCAACGGATGTGGCCCTGGAAACCGCCGATGTAGTATTGATGCGTTCCCGCCTTGGGGATTTATTAAACGCCTTAAGACTGAGTCGCTGTACCGTTCGTAAGATTTATCAAAACCTTTTTTGGGCCCTGGGCTACAACTGTGTGGCCATTCCCTTGGCGGCCGGTGTCTTTTTACCCCGCTTTTCCCTCTCCCTCACCCCGGCGATCGCCGCTACGATGATGGCCGGTAGTTCGATTATGGTCGTTCTGAATGCGTTGAGTCTACGGCAAATCTTGCCCCGGTTCTCTTCCCAGTGATAACCACTGACATGTTACCCATCCTCCACCACGAATCTTGATCTGATTGACGTGGACATCCACCCATCTTCGGCAACCCATCGGATCATTACCCAAAAAGCCCTAGGATTAATACCGATTTGTTGGTTTAATCAATCATTAAAACCTTAATTTTTACTTAATTTTTAATTGTTATGAAACGTTTTCTTTTCGGCATAAGCCTGCTGTTGGGAACAATGCCCCTAACCATTGACAACACCGTTGCTCATCCAACCCCACCGGATGGCGCAGTGCCCCGAACCATGCCGATGATCCTGGGACAAATCCCCGTATCCCCCGGCCTAAACCGACAAAGTTTTTTTGAAACGGGTCGTCTGCGGGAGGAAGATACCCTAATGTTCCGGCGTCCCCCGAGCGAGGTTCCACAACTACGGGAAGATTCTAGTAACTGGCAATTTATCGTCTTTCGAGAAGGTAATGTTTCTTTTTGGATGCCACCGGGGGCGTTAACCCAGGATGAAGTGGCGTTGACCACAGCTTACGGGGATATTACGTTTCGTACCCTAGTTTCCAATGACGGCCCCTATCGCTATATTGCGGCCTATGCGGCGAATCTGAATCCCGAACAGGTGCAAAACCCCGATGCAATTCTCAACGCAATGCGAGACCGGGTCGCCCCCCAGGAGATTTTTAAGTTGACCGGCGATCGCCAAATAAAATTAGGGGACAATCCAGGGCTCGAATTAACCTTCCAAAGCGCCACGGACATGATTCAGATACGGACATTCCTAGTGGGTAACCAAGTGTATGCCGTTGGGGTAGTGCAACCCATCAAGGAACCCCGAGATCGGGCAGCCCGAGCTTTCTTAAATGCTTTGCAATTGATCGAGCCGTAATTTACCACGGTCAGGAAGCCCCCCCATCAAAACAGTACATATTAATGAAGCGGTAAGGTCAAGCAATGGCTCCACCGTTGATTTATTACGAGCTGTAACACGACTTATTACAACGTGTGAAGGATTGGTGTCATCTCCAGAAACCAGTGGGACAATTTGAGTAGTAGCAAGAGGGAGGTTGATTTTGCAATTCATTGATGGCCATAGAGATGAAAATGGTATCTGAATTAACAAAATCAACTCCAACTCAAGGGATTAGAGGTGAGCCAAATCTTTTTGGTAATTGAAGTCACTTTAGACGCCAAACATTGACTCCTTTTTGACAATCCAAGTATTGAGTTTAAAAATACTTTACTCTGCCCTACCCCTAACCCATTGATTTTAGGAGGAAATCAGCCATGTTCTGGAAACTGAGACACAATTATCGCTTCTGGATGTGCTACTTGAGTCAACCGGTTTTTAGTAAGCAGTCTAAGAGTATTTGGCGATTGAACCATTTCTGGTCTTCCTATCAGATTGAATTATTAGAAGCCTGCTGGCACAAAAGCCCCATTAAAGAGACTTCCTCATAAATAACGGGCCATTAATCCAGCCTGTATTCCCAACGGCGGTGGTGAAAAATGGCAAAAAGCGGCCCTCTTTAGGGGGTTTGTGAGGGAAATAAGGCGATCGCCCAGGGGCAAGAAAAGGGTGTGTTATGATCGGGATCAAATTAATTTTGTCAAGAAATCTTCCTCTCTAAAAATTACTTTTATGTCCCCATCGGAGTATCAAGAACCGGACATTAAAACGCCGCCGGTAGAAGTGGTTGACCCTAATGGCCATCAATCGGACACAGCGGTTACCCAGTTTAAACAGTACTGGTTACAATTTCAACGCTGGTTTGACACCTTACCGGTGTTGGCCAAAGGGGCTGTGGCGATCGCCTTGGTGTTTGTCTCCTTGTCATTATTGACTAAAGTGTTGCATCTTGTCGCTTCGATTATCAGTGTAGGTATTTCGGCACTGATTTTGTATGGACTGTACCGGATATTTCTCAAGCCAGATAGGCCCAGTTAAGTTAATCGACGGCATTTCTCTTCCCTTGACGCATCTTACCCCCAGCCCAAATTTCACCCTCAACGG
>JBJOGT010000249.1:0-11611 GCA_046048115.1 Cyanobacteriota bacterium
ACTGTCGGTTCGCTTATTTTGGGAACGCTTTTGGAATTATCAACGGCAGAATAAGATTTGTAGCGATCGCCAAAAGGCATGGATAAGCAAGACATAATGTACACTGCTTCCCCGCGAAGAAAAATCAGCCCAGTCTAAACTGCCGTGGAGCAGGTTAAACGCCATATATAGTGTTTTGATAAAATCTGTAAACACTAGGAAAAATCAGCGAACCGACAGCTATGATAAAAAAATAACGCAAAATAAGCCCTCCTGGGCTAGGGATGAAAAATGTAAAAAAAATTACGGCATATTATTACTTGGCGCAATACTATATTTCCTTGATAACCCCCTTAAGGGCCCCTTGATTAATTACTTTGTTGCGAAAAATGACCTGGATACAAGGGGCTATTCTCAATAAGCATCCCTGTTTTTCGAGGTGCCCTTTAAATCAGTCCAAACTACAAAGTAATGTCTTTATGTTGGTTTTCTATGGCATTTTCAAATTCCAGTTCTGCTTCTAATTCTTGACCTAAAAAATAATTTAAAAACGTGCGAATAATGGCTATCAGCCCGAGTTGTCCCACGGTTTGTAAGCTGGGGGACACGGTGGTCGCAAGAATATCGGCAGCTAATTGGAATTCCAGCGCTAAGGCTAGCCACATCCCAAATTTTAATCTCACCTTGTTGAAAATGCGATAGCGATTACGATAGCGGCTTAATTGTAGGGCTAATTGTAATGTTTTAAAAAAGCCAACTATGACACAAACCACTGAAAATGCTTCTAAAAAGAATTTACTAATGGCAACTACTTGATTTAAGCTGGTTTCCCAATGGTGTAATAGTTCCATGTCAGCCCCTGCTAATTAAAATACCCAGAAAGGCAATGATACCAACGGCAATTAAGGCGATCGCCACGGCCAAACTGATGGAAAATTCTGACTGGTAGATGAATGCGCCTTTCTCAATGCGTTTTAAATTTTTCGCATGACTCAGTGCCGCCGCCCCCAGGGCCAAGGTGCCAATCAAAATAAAGGCTAAGCCTAAAATACGAGACAGATGGAGAGTATCAATATTGTTATTAAAATTAGCTTGCAGAGCCGCCACAATTTGATCGATGCCAAAACCGAAGCTAATCAAAGAAAGACTGGTGCGAATCCAGGCCATTAGGGTGCGTTCTGCCGCCGCCCGGTTACGTTCTTTGGCAAGTTCATTATTTAGGTTATAGGGCAGTTCTGCTGGTGAACTCATCGGTTTTTAATCGTCTTAAATGGGGCAGTCTTAATAAAAATTTATAAAATTCGAGTAAAAATTATCAACAATTAAGATTAGCTTTGGGTCAAATCAAAATATAGGCGAAAAATCAGTTAACGATGGGCTGAGCCAAAACCGAGGGGCTTTTTGCGTTTACTGCGATCTTTAGCTAACATTTTGGCCATAATTTTAGTTGCTGGTTCGCCATTGCGATAGAGTTGGGTAAGCAGTTTTAACGGTTCATCAATATGGTTAAAAAAGGCTTTATAACCGGCGCATAAGTAATTTAATCCGGGTTCACCATCGGGGGTTGTGATAAAGCGATGTTTCGGGCATTCCCCATGGCAAGCAAAACGCACTTCACAGTTAAGACAATATTGCGGTAAGGTTTCTAATTTATTTCTTCCAAATTGATGCTGGCGATCGCCGCCCACTAGGTCTTTCATCGGTGTCGATTGAATATTACCTAATAAATAATCCGGTTCGACAAAGTGATCACAGGAATACAAGTCACCGTTATGCTCTAAGGCAACTCCTGTGCCGCAGGTCGGCGAAAAAAAGCACATTCCCGTGGGTAAATTTAGCCAACTTCTGACGGCGGCTTCAAAGGTTTGGACAAAGATTGTGCCGACATCGTGGCGAATCCATTCATCAAAAATAGTGATCAAAAACTGACCAAATTGTTCAGGGAGAACGGAGTTTTCGGACACTTGATTGCCTTGTTGGTAGAGGGTTCTGCCGTCGTCGTTAATGCGCTCTACCACGGGAATAAATTGCATCCAACTGGTTTTGGCTTCGTCCCGTAAAAAACGATAAACCTCAAGGGGATGTTGACTGTTGATGCGATTCACTGTGGTCAGAATATTGTATTCAACCCCATGTTTTTGCAGTAACCGCAATCCCTTCATTACTTTGTCAAAGGTCGGACGACCGGCTTTATCGACTCGGTTGGCATCGTGGATGTCTGGGGGGCCATCGAGGCTCAGGCCAATGAGATAATTATTGTCTTTAAAAAATTCACACCATTCGTCGGTTAATAAGGTGCCATTGGTTTGTAACGTATTCTCAAAGGTCATCCCCGGTTTACGATATTTCTCTTGATAGGCGATCGCCTGACGGAAAAAATCCAGACCCATTAGAGTGGGTTCTCCCCCCTGCCATGCCACAGTTACTTGGGGGGTTTGGTGGGCTGCAATCAGTTGCTTGATATAGGTTTCTAGCACATCGTCCGACATGCGGAATTTACTGCCGGGATAGAGTTCTTCCTTGTCAAGAAAGAAACAGTAGGAACAATTCAAGTTACAAATGGCCCCGGTGGGTTTGGCCATGACGTGAATACGGGGCGGACTTTTGGTGGGCATGGTAATTTTCTCGGATGGATGTCTAGTCTGGCGTTGACTGAAAACGTTGCGAGCAAAAATGTTAGGGAAACAGGGGAAAAAACTTTATGGCTCAATGCCCATACTTCTGAGACGAGCTGCTAGTTCCTCCGCCCGTTGGCGTTCCTGCTCAGCCCGTTGGCGTTCCTGCTCAGTCCGTTGGCGTTCTTGGTCTACCAACTCATTCCCCCACAACAACAGATTCCCCCCTTCATCCCACCAGCGCAGCCAGCAACTGGTCACCTCGGCTTTTTTCCCTGACCACAGTCCCAAAAACAAGCCGATTTCCGCCAGCCAATAGTGACCATTCTCATTGGGTTGCTGCTGTTGGTATTGATTATCCTGGCGGCGATAGACATCCAATTCCTCAGTTTTGGGGTTGAAAATAACGTAAATGGGAACCTGTAGAATTTGCTCGTAAAAATACCACTTTCCATAGGGATAGTGGGGATTAATGGAGTATTCGCCTCCCTCTGTTTCGGAGATAAATTCCATCACGATCGCCGGAATATCTCCCTCTGCATGGGGGGTATAACTGCGGCGGATTTCCCCGCGATTGGCCGGTTCAACGGCGGGGATAAAAACCCAATCCGGGGCTTTAACAACTGTCTTGTCACCAACGGTGGCGCAAATCCCAAAATTGGTAGCAACAATCATTGATTCGACAATCAAACCGGCTAACTCTAGGGATTCTCGGAGAGCAGCCGCGAGCAGGGGTTGGAGGAGGTTATCCACAGGGTCATCAGGAAGAATAAAATCAGCCGGTAACTTTTCCCAGGTGATGGGGGGTAACTTCTCGGATTGGCAAAGGGTTAATGGAGTCATTGTTCTGAGAAGGTCGAGTAAACGGCACTATCGTTTCAACTATAGAAAAATTTCAAAGGGATGGGTCTTTGCCGGCAAAAATCCAGTGATGCCATGGCAGGGGGGATGAGGGTCTCAGTGTCCCTATCCGTTGATCCCGGAATCGGGTTCAGCAACAATAGTACGATTTCTTTTCAAGTAAAGGGTGGTGATTACTGCGTTCAGTAACAAATACAAGGCGATCGCCGCAAAGGACAGTTTTTGTTCGGGGAAATTCACCCCGGCGATCGCCAGGGCCATGCCAGGGTGTCGAGAAACGGTAGAGACCGCTAACGCATTGCGATCATCCGGATCGGGACCGCCAAATAAATAACCCACCGCTAAACCCACCACAATAAAAATCAACGCCGCAATAACGGTGCCGTTACCAATGAGAGAAATAATCGCTGGCAAGGATTTAACTAAAATCACCAATACGCCAATGATCAACAGGACAGTGGCGATCGATGACAGAATATTGGCTCCCTTCTCCACCGATGCTTCCTTCAAAAACTTTAATAGGATATATCGCGCCCCTAACCCCAAAAATAAGGGCAATAAAATCACCGTCAAAACAATTTTGGCCACAACCGCTGGCTCAATGCCCGCTGGCTGCTGAAAGGCCATTTCAAACAGTTCAATCAAAAGTGGTACAACGGCGATCGCCAACAGCGACATCGCCACCAATAGGCCGATCACATAGGATTCCGTTGCCCCGGCCTTTAACTGCTTCTTCGGCAATAGGGGGGGAATGGGGGACACTGACAACGCAAACAGCGCAATCTTAACCGCCGGATGAAGCTGACTAAAAAAGAAAATGATCAGACCCGCCAATAATGGCATCACAATATAAATTGGAATGATCGCCTTGACCAATTGTTGTGGCCTACGCAATAGCCCCGTTAGATCCCGAATACTTGCCTCAAGTCCCAACGCAAAAACAGAAGCGAATATACTTGCCTTAATGGAGAAAATAACAATTTGTGCAGGACTCATTTTAGGTTAATGAAAAAATTATCGTTTGAAGGGGCTTGATCCCACTTTAAAAAAGTAGAATCCCCCCTTCTAATTTGAAATGAATACTTAGCGACTTCCTGCCGTCGAAGTCATTTTATCCATCACCTGTTCCAGACTAAAGCTAGCCGCTTTTTGGCGGGGAGGATATTTCTTAAACGTCTCCAGGAACTGAGCCACATAGGCTTGTGCCGGAACCAATAAAAAGACATGATCGAGAATCCAATCCCAGTAGGTATTAGAGGTAACATCCGCCCGTTCGTAGGGGTCTGTCAGCAGATTAAAGATCTTGGGAACCCGTAGCGCCACAAAGGGCTCTGCCCAGATTTGTAACGTTCCCGTTGCCCGTTGCTCCATAAAGACAATCTTCCAGTTGTCGTAACGCAACCCGGTTAAATCGCCATCGTCGGAAAAATAGAAGAATTCAACGCGGGGACTGGTCTCAGTTTTACCTGTCCAATAATCCAGCATATTGTAGCCATCCAAGTGGATGTTAAAGGTCTTATTCCCAACTTGGTGACCCTCTAACAACTTCTGCTTAATTTCCGGTTCCCCGGCCGCTGCCAGTAAAGTTGGTAACCAATCTAGGTGGCTAACAATTCCCGTGATGTTAGTGCCAGCTTCAATTTTATCGGGCCAGCGCACTAAGCAAGGAACGCGATAAGCACCTTCCCAGTTGGAGTTTTTCTCATTACGGAAGGGCGTCATCCCCGCATCGGGCCAACTATTCATGTGGGGGCCATTGTCGGTGCTGTACATGACAATGGTGTCATCGGTAATGCCCAACTCATCTAAGAGATTGAGCATCTCACCAATACATTGGTCGTGGTAAATCATGACGTCGTGGTATTCCGACTGCCAACGACCAGACTGTCCTAAATCCTGGGGTCGGGCATGGGTGCGGAAGTGCATGTGGGTGGTGTTGAACCAAACAAAGAAGGGTTCCCCGGAGGCCACGGCATCACGGATAAAGCGTTTCGCCTCGGTCATAAACTCTTCATCGCAGGTTTCCATCCGCTTTTTGGTCAATGGCCCCGTATTTTCAATGCGTTGGGTGCCATCGCCATTGGCCCAACAATGCAGAACCCCACGGGGGCCATAATTGCTTTGGAAGTTGGGGAAGTCAGCCGGTTGGGGATAATCCCGTAATTCCGGTTCTTCTTCGGCGTTGAGGTGATACAAGTTGCCGAAGAACTCGTCAAAGCCGTGCATGGTGGGCAAATGTTCATCCCGATCGCCGAAGTGATTTTTACCAAATTGGCCGGTACGATACCCCAGGGGTTTCAGCAGTTCGGCGATCGAGGGATCTTCGGCCCGAAAACCCAGTTCAGCCCCCGGTAAGCCAACTTTACTTAATCCCGTGCGAAATACCGATTGTCCGGTAATAAATGCGGCACGACCCGCAGTACAACTTTGCTCTGCATAGTAATGGATAAACTTGGCCCCTTCTTTGGCGACCCGATCGATGTTGGGGGTTTGATAGCCCATCAGACCGTCGCTGTAGCAACTTAGGTTACTTTGACCGATGTCATCACCCCAGAGAATGAGAATATTGGGTTGACCGTTTGGCATGGGTGTCTCCTAAATGAATAAAGTAAAAAAATGAACCCTAAATTTAGCGGGCAATGAGGGTTAAGTCATCGGGGTTAACGTCGTAATAACCTGCGGCAACCACACTGTTGGGGTTAGCGCAGATTAGGGAGTCTTGGGGCCCGAAGATATAGACCAAATCATCACTGTCAATACACTGAACCTGGTCTAATCCATAGCTATCAAACAGGATGTAACCGGGCGACTCCTCTTCAATGACAATGTAAGTCGGGTCATTATTATTGGCGTTAATAATGGCGCTTGTGACCCCCGCCGTAACGGCCCCGACCGCAACGCCGCCCCAGAAGCCGCCCCCCCAGTAACTATAGTTGGGATTCCAAACCCGTCCGCCATTCCAGCCCCACGCTGAACCGCCCCAACCAAGACCACGGGGGTTAACCACTACGGTGCGATCGCCTGTGTTGATGAGATTGCGATTGACGCGATTACTGTAGTTGCGGTCATTATTAATATCAAAATCCCGATTATTGTTAACCCGATTACGGGCTTCATCCCGGTTAATCGAATTGCGGCGACTATCAATTTGATTGCGGTCTACATTTTGGGCCCGATTATTGACCCGATCCCGATCTACGTTTTGGGCGCGGCTACGGGCTTGATCCCGATCTACAGTTTGGGCGCGGCTACGGGCTTGTTCCCGATTCGCGTTTTGATTACGATTACGGGCTTGATCTTTATTGACTCGACCACTGCCGCTCGCCCCGACTGTCGAACGATCAATATTTTTTCTATCCCGATTAACTGTGCGGTTGCTGGGTTGACGGCTGGCATCGCGCTTAACTCTTCCACTACCCGAAGCACCGGCTGAGGATCGATTAATGCTACGGTTACCGCCACTGCGATTCCCCCCTCCTCGATTGCCGCCACTGCGATTCCCTCCTCCCCGTTCCTTCGCCAGCAGTTGGGAGTCCGGCGAGGATTGGGGGAAAGCTGTTGCCGGGGGTAAAGGGGCCAACAAGGGACAGGCCAAAGCCATCACCAGCGGATAGATTACACACTGTTTCATAGGGAAGCCCCCGCCGGTTTCTCATTGGCGTCAATTTTGCCCAGGCCGGTAATATAGGTGCCTTTAGTTGTTGCCGCTTCTACCAAAACCGTTCCAGCCCCCAAGGTAACCGTTGATCCTTTGATGGGTTGACGCTCTTGGGTAGGGTTAATGAAAACGACAATCTGCTTAACTCCCAATTCCTCCAAGACCCCATTAGTATCAACCCCCAGTCGGGCTTGATTGCAAACCAATATTTTGTCTTCGTTGTTGCACTCTTTTTTCGTGATCATCAGAAAAGTATTACTCTCTGGGGACTTGAAATAGAGAATTTCTGGGGTATTGGAAATTTCCACATCTTCATAGGTGTCGATATCACCATTCGGCATTTCCACAGAGACTTGTCCTTTGGCGAAAACTGGCATTGAAACACAGCCGCTTAACGCTAGCGCAATGAGACTGGCATTTTGAAGGAACTTCATAGAACTTTACGCTTTTATTGATTCAGAGAAAAATTAAAATAACCTTAAGGAACTAAACCAAGGGATTTAAGCCCATACCCTTAAGTGAGGGAATAAGGTCAATAATTGCGCTGAAGAGATCACTGTCAAGTTGTTAAAAATCCAGACTTTGACACTCCACTCAACAAATGCTATCGCTTATGAAGATTGCTTTCGATCAAAAAAACGCAATTTTCGTTTAGACTTTCATTAACAACGCTGAAGACATATTTTTATCAATTCTTTCTAGATACTTGGGAATCCCATGTCGTTCTTCTCTCAACCGATGTCTATTGCTACGCAATCGGGCGAATTTAACTTGACGTTTCGTGAATTCAATGACGCCTGGCAATTTCACAAAACGTTGCAAAATTTTGACTTGGGCGTTGATCAACTGAGTGCTGGTCAGTTTTTGGGTAATATTATTGAAATAAACCTTCCAAATGTCAAGCTTGAAAGACACTTCCACAATTCTCGCCTGAGACTAGAAGGTTGTCCCACGCAACGTTGGTCATTTGGCATTCCTATACGCCCCCTAAGTCTATTATTTGAACATCGTTATTTACTGGAAGATTGTTATTTACTAATTGCCCCCCCTAATGCTTCATTTACGTTGGTTGAAAAATCTCTTTATGAACTTTATGTGATTTATTTTGATGAAGATTATTTTGCTGAAATTTGCGATCAATTTCAAATTCCTGAACCACAAAAATTACTTTTAGATACATTCAACCAACCATCGGCTGTAACTTTTTCTAAATCTCAGCAACAACGATTTAGCCAAATTTTCAGTCGATTGTTTTCTCCCATGCTACTATCCTTCTGTTCCCAGTCACCCCATTCCCCTTTATTACCCTATACTTTACTAAATCTGACTGAATATATCGAAGAATTTGTGATAGCCCAACTAATTTCTGTTCTCGCCAATTCACGGCACATCAAGCCTTCTACAGTAACGCACAAGCGGTTATCCTGCCTTCGGAAAGCAGAAATGTTCATCCGAGACTGTGCCAAGGCAGAAATTTCCATTGCCGATGTGAGCACCGCTTCAGGTGTTAGCAAAAGAACCCTGGAATACTTGTTTAAAGATTTCTACGGTATTTCGCCGATCGCCTATTTGAAATGCCATCGCCTTAATCAACTCCGCCAATCTTTATCTGCTCAAAATTTGTCGATTAAAAAAATTAATCAATTAGCATCGGAATTTGGATTTTGGCACAGTGGCCAATTAGCGCAGGACTATTACAAACTTTTTGGGGAGTTACCATCCCAAACCCTGTCTTAACTTCAGACAAATCAAGCTGAAATTTTGGTAAATCCATTAGCTAAATAATTATGTCTAAAAAACTTAAACAAAACCTGCTATTGATGATGGCGATCGCCGTTTCTTTGGTCTTAATTCTCAGCAGTAATTTAGGGGTCATGGCCCAGAGCCGCATTGCGGATCCCTTACCCTCCTGGAATGACGGTCAACCCAAACAAACCATTATTGAATTTGTCCAAGATGTGACCGATGCCAACAGCCAAAATTATTTACCTATGGGCGATCGCCTAGCGGTGTTTGACAATGACGGGACATTATGGCAGGAGAAGCCGGTTTATGTCCAATTAGCATTTATTTTGGATCAGGTTCAAACCCTAGCCCCCCAACACCCTGAATGGCAAACCCAAGAACCATTTAAAACCCTATTAAGTAATCCGAATCCTGACTTAAAAGCCTTGGCAACAACGGAAAACTTACTACAATTAGCAATGGTAACCCATGCAGCCATGACCCAAACAGAATTTAATGCCCGAGTTCAACAATTTTTTCAACAGACAAAACATCCCCAATTCCAAAAACCCTATACCAAGTTAATTTATCAACCGATGGTAGAGTTAGTAAATTATTTAAAATTAAATGATTTTCAGGTCTATATTTGTTCCGGGGGCGGTATTGATTTTATCCGCGCTATTTCCGAAGAGGCCTATGGTATTCCCCCAGAGAATGTGATCGGGACAGCGGTGGAAAAAACATTTCAAGTCTCTTCCCAAGGAGTCAGTTTGATCCGTGAACCCAAGTTAGTCCAACCCATCAATGATAAGGCCGGCAAACCTGTCAATATTGATCGCTACATTGGCAGAATTCCGGCGATCGCCGTGGGAAATTCCGATGGAGATATTGAAATGTTGCAATATGCCGACAGTAACCCTAAACCTGATTTGGAATTATTACTGCACCACGATGACGCAGAGCGGGAATTTGACTATGATCATGGCACAGAAAAGGCGTTAACGTTAGCCAATGAAAATGACTGGATTGTCATTAGCCTCAAACAGAACTTTAAACAGGTTTTCCCCCACGATTAATGGGTCATTGTTGTTGGACTATTGAGAAGTTGCGGAAATCCGCTATCCTGAACAACGAATTGATACCTTTCTCCCCCTCTCCCTTTTATCGTCTTGACCATGACCGTTGGTATTTATAAATCAAAAATTGAGCAACGATTACCCCATTTATCGGTAATGGATAGGTATCTTTGTGTTGAATTGTTTCTGCCCTTTGTCTTTGGCATGGGACTCTTTACCTCCCTAGCTCTGTCGATTGGGACGTTGTTTGATTTAGTCCGTCGAGTCACAGAATCTGGCTTACCCTTGGCGATCGCCGTCAAAATTTTATTTTTGAAAATGCCAGAGTTTGTGGTGTTGGCCTTCCCCATGTCCATGCTTCTAGCGAGCCTGATGGCCTATAGCCGTCTATCCAGCGATAGCGAGCTCATTGCCCTGAGAAGTATTGGCGTCAGTGTTTATCGGTTAATTATCCCAGCGTTATTATTTAGCCTCGTGGTGACAGGGGCGGCCTTCATTTTTAATGACCGCATCACCCCCGCCGCCAGTTATGAAGCCCTAGCAACCTTAGAAAGAGCCGTTAACCAAGAGCAACCGCCCCGCCAAGAACAAAATATTATCTATCCCGAATACGGCAAAGTTACCTTACCCGATGGCAATCAGCAGACCATCCTAACCCGACTATTCTACGCTGAGGAATTTAACGGCAAAGAAATGTCCGGGTTAACCATTCTTGACCGGACTCAAGCCGGGGTCAATCAAGTCTTAACCGCAGAACGGGCCAGTTGGAATATTGCCGAAAATACGTGGGACTTTTATGATGGTACGGTTTACCTAATCGCTCCGGATGGCTCCTATCGCAATATTGTGCGCTTCAAACATCAGCAATTAGCGTTGCCCCGCGCTCCCCTAGATTTAGCCAGCCGAGAGCGCAAAGATGGAGAAATGACCATCGCCCAATCAAAGCGCTATTTGGAAGTCTTGAAACTCAGCGGTGATGACAAAAAAATTCGTAAACTCGAAGTCCGCATCCAGCGCAAATATGCCCTTCCCTTTGTTTGCTTTGTTTTTGGCCTCATTGGCGCGGCGATCGGTGTCAGACCCCAAAATACCAATAAAGCCACTAGCTTTGGCATCTGTGTCGGACTCATTTTCTTTTATTATTTACTTTCTTTTATTAGTGAATCCATGGGAATTTGGGGAGTTCTTGATCCCTTTTTAGCCGCTTGGATTCCTAATTTTCTGGGTCTGATCGCCGGGACGATTCTGTTGATTCAATCAGCACAACTCCGATAATTTTTAAGTTACAGAATTAGACTGAAAATTGAATTTTTTAATCCTAACCCACCAATTTAGAACGCCGTAAACTAGACAGATCCACCTTACCGAAATGAACACTCAAAGCAATTTGCATATTTTCCAGTGTCCGTACTAGCCAGGGCACCCCCTCCCGGCTAAAGGATTCATAGTGATTAAATAAAATTGAAAAGCGTTTTTCTAAGTAGGGTTTAACCTTGGAGCAGAAGAGAATAATTTTTAATAGAATTCCAACGGTGCGGGTAACACCAATATTAGAAATCAAATCAATAAACACATAATGCTCTGGCTTTTGAGCACCTTCCACCACCAGAAAATTTAAAAGTTGACTTGAGGTTCGCATCATCAAAAACTCCGTGGGCTTCTGCTGATTACATTCAGGGTAGGTATTCTGGAATAAC
>JBJOGT010000250.1:0-9586 GCA_046048115.1 Cyanobacteriota bacterium
TACTCATTAGCTTGGTCAAAAAGAAGCTAGACGATTTAGTCCCGTCGATTCCTAGCATTGATAAGTATGACTAAAGCTTATTAATAACTTTGCTTAACAATCACCAAGACGTTTCCGTCCCATCTGTCCGCAATCTTGCTCTATCGTTCTAATTCAGCAAAATTACCGGTCTTGATTGAGAAATTCAATGATTTAATAGTTTTTAATTGATGCTAACCTGCACTTTTTAAAATGATCGATTCTTCGGTTCCGCAATTTTCTTTAACAACGCCCCTTTATTACGTTAACGATGTTCCCCACCTCGGTAGCGCCTATACCACCCTTGCCGCCGATGCGTTAGCCCGGTTCAAACGGTTACAGGGCTGTGATGTGTTACTGATCACAGGAACCGACGAACATGGGCAAAAAATCCAACGCACCGCACAAGGGAGAAATCTTGATCCCCAGACCCATTGTGATCAAATTGCTGTCCAATACCAAGCCCTCTGGCGATCGCTCAATATCCGCTATGACCGCTTTAGCCGCACCACTGCCCCCAACCATCAGGCGATCGTCAACGACTTTTTCCAACGGGTGTGGGACAAAGGGGATATTTACCTCGACCAACAACAGGGCTGGTACTGTGTAGCCTGTGAAGAATTTAAGGAAAAACGGGATCTCCTAGACGATAACGCCTGCCCCCTCCATCCCAACCGTCCCACGGAATGGCGCGATGAGGCCAACTACTTCTTTCGTTTGTCTCGGTACCAAGGGGAATTAGAACTTTTTTATGCAGAACACCCCGATTTTATCCAACCCAGCAGTCGCCGCAATGAAGTGCTGAACTTTGTCCAACAGGGCCTCCAGGACTTTTCAATTTCCCGCGTTAATCTCACCTGGGGGTTTCCCTTGCCCCCCGACCCCAGCCACACCATTTATGTCTGGTTTGATGCCCTCCTGGGATACGTCACCGCCTTGCTCGACCCCGACCAGCCCGCCAGTTTAGATAATGCGTTGGCCAAATGGTGGCCCATTAACCTCCATCTGATTGGCAAAGACATCCTGCGCTTCCATGCGGTGTATTGGCCCGCCATGCTTTTATCGGCGGGATTACCCCTGCCCGATCGGGTATTTGGTCATGGTTTTCTCACCAAAGACGGACAAAAAATGAGTAAAAGCCTAGGCAATACTGTCGATCCTGGTGATTTAATTAGACGTTATGGGGCCGATGCCTTCCGCTTCTATTTCCTCAAGGAGATTGAGTTTGGCAAAGATGGTGACTTTAATGAAACCCGGTTTATTAATATTCTTAATGCCAACCTTGCCAACGATTTGGGTAATTTACTTAACCGCACCTTGGGGATGGTCAATAAATATTGCCAGGGTCAAGGCCCACAGTTAACTGCCACCGATCTCCCCCCGGATAATCCCCTCAAATCCCTTGGTGGTCAGTTGGGGGAACAGGTGAGCAATGCCTACGAAAAATTAGCCTTTACCGACGTTTGTGAAGCTATTTTTACCTTGGTGCGGGCTGGTAATAAATACATTGACGATATGGCTCCCTGGAAATTGTTTAAACAAGGCCAGCAAAGGGAGGTGGAAGAAATTCTCTACAGTGTACTAGAATCCCTGCGGTTGGCGGCCTATCTGCTCTCACCAATCATTCCGGGTTTAAGTACGAAAATTTACGCCCAATTAGGTTTTGATCGGGACTTTGACCAGTGGCGATCGCCGGCGGAGCAAGGGGAAGAATTTAGCCGTCACCAGGGCTGGGGACAATTTCCTACCAATCTAACCCTGTCCCCCGCAAGTCCCATTTTTAGTAAGCTAGAATTTCCAGAAACGGATTAATCTTTATTGATGGGTTTCTGATTCCTCCAACCAATTTTTAATTTCTTTTTTTAGTTTCTAATTTTTTTTTAATCTTTTTTAATAAACTGCCCTATTAAACCCATGTTTGAGGACTTTGAACAGGATTCACTCTTTACCCCTTCCCAACTACTCGAAAATCGGGGTCGTGTTGCCATTTTCATTGATGGGTCTAACTTGTTTTATGCGGCCCTCCAGTTGGGGATTGAAATTGACTACACCAAACTGCTCCATTGTTTAACCGGTGGTTCCCGACTATTGCGGGCCTTTTTCTACACCGGGGTTGACCGGAGCAATGAAAAGCAACAGGGATTTTTGTTGTGGATGCGGCGCAATGGGTATCGGGTCATCGCCAAGGATTTAGTGCAACTGCCGGACGGTTCCAAAAAAGCCAATTTAGACGTGGAAATTGCGGTGGACTTAATGTCCTTGGTGGGATCTTACGATACAGCGGTGGTGGTTAGCGGCGATGGGGATTTGGCCTATGCCGCCGATGCGGTGAGTTATCGCGGTGCCCGGATCGAAGTGGTTAGCCTCCGGTCGATGACCAGTGACAGCCTGATTAATGTCTCTGACCGCTATGTTGACCTGGATAGCATTAAGGATGAAATCCAAAAACATCCCCGCCCCGGTAATGCCTATCGCAATTTATCCCCGGTGACAGTGTTACAACAAGAAAGGGCCACATAATATCCCAGTGCCCCCTGCCGAAAGTGCTCATCTCCATGCTACAAACCCCCTTAGAAACCAAACTTGAACAGTTACGACAGTTTTTTCAGACCCTAGACCGCGCCCTCATTGCCTATTCCGGGGGCGTTGACAGTACTTTGGTGGCCAAGGTCGCCTACGACATGCTGGGGGATCAATCCGTGGCGATCACCGCCGTTTCTCCGTCTTTGTTACCCGAAGAGTTAGAAGACGCCCAGAGCCAGGCCCAATGGATCGGCATTCAGCACGAATTGGTGGAAACCCATGAAATGGATAATCCTAACTACACCGCCAATCCCGAAAATCGCTGTTATTTCTGTAAAAGTGAACTCCACGATACCCTCAAACCCTTAGCTCTAGAGCGGGGTTATCCCTATGTCATTGATGGGGTCAATGGGGATGATTTACGGGACTATCGCCCCGGTATCCAAGCCGCTAAAGAACGGGGCGGGCGATCGCCGTTGGCCGAATTGGGGATTAGTAAGTTAGAAGTCCGACAATTATCCCAGTTACTCGGGCTCCCCTGGTGGGACAAACCGGCCCAACCCTGTTTAAGTTCCCGCTTTCCCTACGGCGAAATGATTACAGTGGAAAAATTACAACGGGTCGGCCGGGCCGAAATTCACCTACGCCGCTTGGGCTATTCCCAGGTAAGGGTGCGATCGGAACAGCATACCGCCCGCATCGAACTGCCCCCGGAACAAATTCAGGCCTTTGTGCAAGGGGTGGCGTTACCGGAGTTAGTCCAAACCTTTCAAGACTTGGGGTTTACCTATGTCACCTTGGATTTAGAAGGCTACCAAAGCGGCAAATTGAATCGGGTTTTATCCCATTCTGCCAGTATTTAATGCGTCGGCTTAGCCAATGCCCCGCAGCAAAACGCTAGATCACAATGAATCCCTTATTCACCATTGGGCACTCCAACCACAGCCCCGAAAAATTTATTGAACTTCTGGAATTCCACGGCATCACGGCCTTGGCCGATGTGCGTTCCCTGCCCTACAGCCGTTATTTACCCCACTTTAATCAGCCTGCCCTCCAAGCTTTACTGCCCCAAGCCGAGATTCGTTATGTGTTTCTAGGGGCCGAATTAGGGGCTCGCCCTGATAATCCCGATTGTTATGTGGACGGTAAAGCCCTTTACGAAAAAATTGCGGCGACCGATAACTTCCAAAAGGGCTTAAATCGGCTTCTTAAGGGGGCTAACGATTACCGCATTGCGTTGATGTGTGCGGAAAAAGATCCCCTCACTTGCCATCGAGCAATTTTGATTTGTCAACATCTCTTGCCATTTAATCTAGAGATTGGGCATATTCATAGTAATGGTGAGTTAGAATATCACGAGGCGTTGGAAGAACGAATGCTTAAAGCCCAAGGACTGCAAGATCCAGAACCCATTGCCCAGCTTTCTCTATTTCCAGAGCCATCTGAACCCTGTCTAGATCGTCAGACTCGACTGAGTCAAGCGTATCAGCAACAAGGTGAAAAAATCGCCTACGTTGAGAAAGAAAATGGTTAGATTATTCACAATTGGATTTACAAAGAAATCAGCGGCTGACTTTTTTGGACGACTAGAGGCAGCAGGGGTACGCCGAGTAATTGACACCCGTTTGAATAATACATCGCAGTTATCCGCCTTTGCCAAGCAGCCGGATCTTGAATATTTCTTAAAAAGACTTGATGGGATTGATTATGAACATCAACTTCCCCTAGCCCCAACCAAAGAGATATTGGACGCCTATAAAAAGAAACAAATGAGTTGGCAAGATTATGAAAAAAATTATTTAGCGTTAATCAAAAATCGATCCGTTGAGTCCCAGTTAGATATTAAAAAGCTAGAAAATTCTTGTTTACTGTGTAGTGAAGACACGCCCCACCATTGCCATCGTCGCCTAGCAGCGGAATATTTACAGCGGCAGTTTAAGGATCTAGAAATTGTCCATTTGTGAATTCTCAACATTCCCCTCTCTTTTCGGTGAGTGAGTATGGAAATTGTTTGTTTGGCTAATTCTTACAAGTATCAAGCCCGCTGTATTGCAGGCATTAATTTGGCAACGAAGGGTTGGATTCGACCAATTTCTTCAGAAGATGGCTCGATCCCTGTAGCCATTGCCGAAAAAATCAATATTTTAGATGTGGTGGAAATTCCCATTAGTGATCAAAAAAGTGGCCATGAAATAGAAAATTTTCATTATCATCACCATCCGTCCTGGCAGGTTATTCGTAAAGCCGATATCACGGAAGTGTTACGTTTTCGGGAACAAGAGCTACTCTATTCCGAGTATCAAAAATCCATTCCCTTTAGTTATTTACAAGGGCGATCGCCGGTCAGAACATTACAGTTAATCGAAGTCAAAGAACTAGAATGTGTTGCTAATTTGTATGACCCTGGTAAGTGGCGAGCTATTATTCACGATTCTCAGTTTTCCCTAGAAGCATGTTACTTAAGCATTACAGATCCTATTGCTTTGCACAAATTAAACCAAGGGGAAACGATTAGCCATCACTGTCTAATTATCTTAAGTTTTAGTCAACCTTGGCGACCTAATGATCACGAGGAAGAAAAATGCTATCGCTTAATTGCTAGTATTATCGAATTGCCCCCTGATATGGACTTGATTTTGGCAGAAATGCGACGGGTTGGGTGGTCAGAACAAGATGGCAAAAATTATCTCCAGGATACTTTTGCTAAGCAATCTCGCTATCAATTAACTATTACAGAATGTCAACAGGTCGTCAGTCATTTACAAAGCTTGTCTCGTGTTCAATGATTTGGAGTAGAAATCGGCTTTTGACCAGAACAATATTCCGATCTAGGATGGGGCAGCCCTTATCTCATTTTTGAACTATGGTCTCCACGGCGATCGCCCCTCGTTGGTTTGTCCGGCAGGATCTGGATGGCTTTTTTGGTCTGGCGGTGAATAACCTCGTCCAAATTTTGGTCATTGTGGGGTTGACCCAATCGGTGTTGCAATTTCCCCCAGCATTGATCTACGGGCACATTTTGCCCAGTATTACCCTGAGCCTAATTGTCGGCAACTTTTATTACAGTTGGCTAGCCTACCGGCTAGGAAAAGCAGCCCAGCGGGATGATATGACCGCCTTGCCCTATGGAATTAACACCGTTAGCTTATTTGCCTATGTGTTTTTGGTCATGCTGCCAGTGCGGTTAGGGGCATTAAATCAGGGTGTCAGCAGTGAAGTCGCCGCTGAATTGGCCTGGCAAGCCGGTTTAATCGCTTGTTTTGGCTCCGGCTTAATTGAATTTTTGGGGGCATGGGGGGCGGATTGGCTCCGTCGCTATACCCCGAGGGCTGCATTGCTTTCCACCCTGGGGGGCATTGCCTTGACGTTTATTTCCTTGGGTTTCTTTTTCCGCACCTACGCCCATCCCTTGGTGGGGATTGTACCGTTGGGGGTCATTTTATTGACCTATTTTGGCCAGGTCACGTTTCGGTTGCCGGGGTTACATTGGACGATTCCGGGGGGATTATTGGCGATTCTGTTAGGAACTATCCTCGCTTGGGTCACGGGGTTGGCAATCTGGGATGATCAACAATGGCAAATGGCGATCGCCCCGGTGGGGATTTATCTGCCCCGCTGGGATATGGGGAGTTTATGGGAAGCCAGAGGCGTTTTGCTCAGTTATTTCAGCGTCATTTTACCGATGGGGCTATTTAATTTGGTGGGTAGCTTGCAAAATTTGGAAAGTGCCGAAGCGGCCGGAGATTGTTATCCCACCACACCGTGTTTAGCGGTCAATGGCATTGGCACCCTAGTGGCGGCTCTCTTTGGTTCCTGTTTTCCCACCACCATTTACATTGGCCATCCCGGCTGGAAGGCCATGGGAGCCCGCATTGGCTATTCCTGGCTTAATGCCTTGGTCATGGGGGGACTGTGCCTCAGCGGTGCCATTGGTGTACTAGTTTACCTTGTGCCCATCGATAGCAGCATGGCGATCGTTCTGTGGATTGGTATTGTCATTGTGGCCCAGAGTTTTACCGCCACCCCATCCGATCACCATCCAGCGGTGGTTATGGGTTTGTTACCGGGGATTGCGGGTTGGGGCGCATTAGTGGCTAAAAATGCATTGCGGGCCGCTGGTCTGGGCACCCTGGATCGCCCGTTTTCCCCGGCGTTAATCCCAGCCTTTGAACGGAGTGATTTATTCATCACCGGGGCCTTTGCCCTGGAGCAGGGACTAATTTTTTCCGCCATGATTTTAGCTGCCATGACAGTTCATATTATTGAGCGCCAATTTGGTACTGCCGCTTTGTGGGCGATCGCCGCTGCCGGATTATCCTGGGTCGGATTATTACACAGCTATACCTGGACTGTGGGGGATACGGTGTTGCAATTAGGCTGGGGAGCCGGGAGCCAATGGGCAACTGGTTATGGACTGTTAGCCGGTTTACTGATTTATGTCCAGTTAACCAGCCCTAAACCATCGACTGACTCCCACGCCAACCTAAATGGTAAAAACCCATGATTTTAATTTGGATTATCGCAATTTGTTTGGTTGCTAATGTGTTTTTTACTAATCTCTTGATTAATCTACCTTTTCAACTCTTGCAGTGGTTCTCAATGGGTCTCAATGTCGTGCTGATGGTGGGGGCGATCGCCGGGATAAGTTGGTTTATTGGCGACGATTAGCGCCGTACCCCTAGGGGTGATGAAGGTTCAGTTTAACCGAGGAAAACGATCCCAATGGTTGCCCAGAAGAACGATGTTGTCGTACTATCAAACCATGCCAAGATCGCAAAATCCTTAGCTTGGCTCGATGTTTAGACTGTTGGGCGATCACCACGGATTGATCGGGCAGACGGGCGATCTGGGTGGGGATATTTTGGGTAATCGCCAATGTGAGAGCAAAGGCCAAAAATGTCCCAAAAACGTTAAGTTGTCTAATCATGACTTTTCTTGACCTCTTCACACACCTATCCCTAATATTAGGCAAAAACAGAATAAGATACGTTGAATAATTAAATATCTTAAGAATTACCTAAAATCGTCACTATGACCTTAGCCCAAGCACAGGAAAACCCCAATGTCCTGCAGACAGTTTCTCTTTTGACTGCCTATTGCTTCGATCTGCGTGGACTCGCACCAACGCAAATTATGAACGAATGGCTGAGGACATTTTCCGCCCTCTGGATTCGGTTAGCCGTGATTGAAGCGCTGTACCTCGGACGCTATAAAGCAATTTCAGTGGAGCATCTTCTACAGTTCTGGGAGGTGAAAGGTCAACCACATCTTCATTTTTCCGCTGAATTTGAGCAAATGGTGTCCCAACGATTACCCAAATCTCTGTGTCCTACCCTGATTAATCCAGAGGGCGATCGCTCCGTCGGTATTTCTGTTGAGCCAGGCAAACTCTTGAAAGTTCCGGGGGTCGTCAAGCAAGCAAACCATCGACTGACCCCAGACCAGGAAAGCCCAATATCCCTTCCGCCTGCTTCAACAATCATGGTGGTTGACAATCTTGATCTCCCCCCAACGGCAACAGTGTCCCAATCCTTTGAAACTGTTCCGGGACTCCTGGCAGGGAGCACTAAACCCTCTAGAAAAACTTCCCCCTCCATTGAGCAATTTATCCCGATCGCCGCTGAGTCCGATTTATTAAGCAAATTACAGTTGGTACTCAGTCAATCCTCCCTACCGGTTAAGGGTTAAGGGATCGCAAATTAATCTGGGTTCACCGTCGCTGATTTGAGCCAACGGGGCATGGCAGTTTCGAGAAAATGGACTAATTTTTGAGGGGCGATCGGGGGGGAGAAAAAATACCCCTGACCCATTTCACACCCTAGCCACCGTAATTGGGTCAGTTGTAACTCTGTTTCAATGCCTTCGGCGATCACATCTAGGCCAAGGCTGTGGGCCAGGGTCAAAATCGTCCGCACAATGGCCGAGTTTTCATCATTGGGTTCCATGGACATAATGAAAGACCGATCCACCTTCAGGGTATTAATAGGAAAGCGGTGTAGATAGCTCAGGGAAGAATAGCCCGTGCCAAAATCATCCAAGGAAATTTGAATCTGGCGGCGACGGAGTTCGACTAAAACCTCCGTGGCGAGGGCGAGGTTATCCATCAGTAAACTTTCAGTAATTTCTAACTTGAGGGTGTGGGGGTTAATTTGGGTATCAGCCAAAATTTGGTCTAGGGTCTGCAATAGTCGTTGATCATGGAGTTGGCGACTGGAGATGTTAACACTGATTTGGAGGTGGGGAAGATGGGGAAAATACTGTTGTAATTTAATGATTTGTTCGCAGGCTTCCCGTAAAATCCAGTCCCCCATTGGCACTATTAAGCCCGTTTCCTCGGCGATCGCAATAAATTCGCCAGGCATGATTAGGCCATCCTCGGGATGATGCCAGCGGATAAGGGCCTCAAATCCCTGTAATTGTCCCGTTTGCAGACAAATAATGGGTTGGTAATAAAGGATTAATTCCTGGCGATCTATGGCCCGCCGTAGATCATTTTCCCGTTTTAATCGCTGCACCGCATGTTGGTGCATGGACTGGTTAAAAATGGCGTACCGTCCTTTGCCCGCTGCTTTGGCTTGGTACATGGCCGTGTCGGCGTCCCGCAAAATATCCTGGGGATGGCGGTAATAGGAATGGTTGAGGGCGATGCCAATGCTCGTATTGGTGAAAATTTCTTGCCCATTGAGGTTGAAGGGTTGTTGCAGAACCTGATGGATGCGCTGGGCAATGGCAATGACCGTCTCCGGGGCACTCACTTCCTCAATGAGCATGGTAAATTCATCTCCCCCTAAGCGGGCTAGGGTATCCTCCGGGCGTAAGCATTGTTCTAGTCTTTGGGCGATCGCCTGGAGGAGTAAATCCCCATAGGCATGACCCAGGCTGTCGTTAATGACTTTAAAGCCGTCTAAATCCAGAAATAACACCGCAAAGCGATAATCCTGCCGCCGTAAATTTCGTTGTAGCGCATGGCCCAGGCGATCGAGAAATAATAAACGATTCGGTAAATTGGTCAGGGGATCATGGTTGGCGTTGTAATGCAACTTTT
>JBJOGT010000251.1:0-6993 GCA_046048115.1 Cyanobacteriota bacterium
CGTCCGAATTTCCCCCGACAACTCAGCCTGTCCTATTTCTAACTTCGTTAACCGTTGATTCATCTCCATTAATTGACGATCAACTTTCTCGAAACGCGCATCTACCTTATCAAAACGCGCATCTATCTTATCCTCAATCCGGGCGAGGATATCTTCAATACTATAGGTGACAGAAGTTGGCGGTGTCGTTGTCATAGCCAATGCCTTAAACAATCAACTTGATTATAGGCGATCGCCATTTCAATGGGTTTTGCCAAGGGTTGGCATTGTTCGATACATAACCTTGTCGGCGATCGCCTGAAATCTTCTCCCTACTGCCTACCCAAAAAACCTAGACAAATTCTAAAAGCAGCCTAAGTTTCTTGAATCAATCAAAGGCGATCGCCGCTTTTCATTAACCCTTGGGTAAAAAGCCAAACAACTTAGCCGAACCCGCCAACAACGCCGCCAAAACCGCCACCGCTACCCCACGATTCAAAAACTCTTGATTATCCAAACGCTTACTAATACCATCCACCTTTTCCCCCAACGTCTTAATATCCCCCGATAGCCGTTCATCCAGTGCCCGAATTTCCCCTGATAACCGCTCATCCATTGCCTTCATTTCCCCCGATAACCGCTCATCCAGCGCCCTAATTTCCCCCGATAACTCAGCCTGTCCCACCTCCAATTTAGTTAACCGTTGATTCATCTCCATCAATTGACGATCAACTTTCTCGAAACGGGCATCAACTTTATCAAAACGCGCATCTATTTTATCCTCAATGCGGGCAAGGATATCTTCAATGCTATAGGTAACAATGTTTTGCGGTGTCGTTGTCATAGCCAATGCCTTAAACAATCAACTTGATTATAGGCGATCGCCGTTTCGATGGGTTTTTCCAAAGATGGAGCGAAAGTCTGTAGACCATGCGTAAGACAGTACGTAATTTCGAGTGTGGTATGCGACGGTGAATGAAGCAGAAACTTGAATTGTGGGGTTCAGGAATCCTCTCGCTTTAGCAAGGGGAGGATGTCAACTCAGGCCAACTTTTGGGTTATTGCTAAGGAAAGCCCATTTTCACCAGTTCTCTATTTCCCACTCTGGCGATCGCCGCTATGCTGAAGACTTGACCCTGTATGCTTAGTAATCGGTTTTGAAACAAGATATTCCCCCCCTCCAACGTCTGTTAGCCTATAGTCGTCCCCATCGTTCCCAAATCCGGGCGGCGGTGTTGTGTTCCTTATTAAATAAAATTTTTGATCTCGCTCCCCCAGCGTTAATTGGTTTGGCGGTGGACGTGGTGATCAAGCAACAGGATTCATTTATAGCCCAGTGGGGCATTCCGTCGGTACAGGGTCAACTGTTAACCTTAACCATTCTTTCCGGGATCATTTGGGGCTTGGAATCCATTTTTGAATATGCCTATGAACGGCTCTGGCGGAATTTAGCCCAGAATATTCAGCACGATTTACGCCTAGATGCCTATGCCCATTTACAGAATCTAGATTTGTCCTACTTTGAGGAACGCAGCACCGGGCGGTTGATGGCCATTCTCAACGACGACATTAATCAATTAGAACGGTTTTTGGACGTGGGGGCCAATGAAATTTTGCAGGTCTTAACCACGGTGGTGGTGATTGGGGGCGCATTTTTCGTGCTAACGCCGGACATTGCCTGGATGGCGGTGCTGCCGATGCCCTTTGTCTTGCTGGGGTCGGTCTATTTTCAATCCTTACTAACTACTCGCTATGCCGCTGTGCGGGAAAGGGTTAGTAATTTGAATAGTCGCCTCGCCAATAACCTCAGTGGCATCATGACCATTAAAAGTTTTGCCACGGAAGGAGAAGAAGTGGAACGACTGCGCCAGGATAGTGATGCTTACCGGGATAGCAACCAGGGGGCGATCGCCTTGAGTGCTGCTTTTGTGCCCTTGATCCGGGTGGTAATTTTTACGGGGTTTGTGGCGATCCTGTATTTTGGCGGGTTAGCCGTGGTTCGGGGCAATTTAGCGGTGGGGAGTTATAGCATGTTAGTCTTTCTAACCCAGCGGCTACTGTGGCCATTGACGGGACTAGGTAAAACCCTAGATTTGTATCAACGGGCCATGGCCTCCACTAAACGGGTCATGGCTTTACTGGACACCCCTATCCACAGTCATCCAGGGGAATTAAGCCTCAATGCCCAAGCCGTAAAAGGGGAATTAGTGATTCATCAACTCCGCTTTGCCTATCCCGATCGCCCCCCTGTGCTAAAGGAGATTTCCTTAACCATTCCAGCGGGCAAAACCATTGGCATTGTGGGGGCCACCGGCTCGGGAAAAAGTACGTTAGTTAAATTATTACTGCGGCTCTATGAATGGGAAAGGGGAGAAATTTCGTTAGACGGGGTCGATATCCGGCGCTATTTTCTGGGGGATCTCCGCCGGAGTATTGGTCTAGTCAGCCAAGACGTGTTTTTATTCCACGGTACAGTGCGGGACAATATTGCCTACGGTAGCCCGGATGCCAGTTTTGCCGCTATTGAGCAGGCCGCTATTTTGGCGGAAGCCCAGGAATTTATCGACCACTTGCCCCATGGTTATGACACCATCATTGGGGAACGGGGGCAAAAACTGTCGGGGGGGCAACGGCAACGGTTGGCGATCGCCAGGGCAATTTTAAAAAATCCCCCTATTTTAATTCTGGATGAAGCAACTTCCGCCGTTGATAATGAAACCGAAGCGGCCATTGTTCGTTCCCTGGAAAAAATCACCCAAAACCGTACCACCATTGCCATTGCCCATCGTCTTTCCACTATCCGTTATGCCGATCGTATCTACGTGTTAGACCAAGGCGTCGTCCAAGAACAGGGGGATCATGAAAGCTTACTGGCCCAACAGGGAATCTATGCCAAACTCTGGCAAGTACAAACAGGATTACGCCGTTCTATGAGCGAACCAGTCGGGACATAAGGCGATCGCCCATGGTTAAGGGTAATAACATCCGCCTGGGAACAGGGAAACCGCTATGATCTGTAACGGCAACTCAGTCCCCTTTCTCACGTTTCATTTAACCCCAGGACGCTGTTATGCGGATATCGCCCCCCTTAGCCCGACTTTTCCACGTATTAACCCGTCAACAACGGTGGCAACAATTTTGGGGATTGGTCTGCTGTAGCGTCATTGTGGTGGTGGGACTCTTTGGGGGGTTGACATTACCCCCGGCTACCGCCCGCCCATTAACCCCCGCCCCAACACCCAAAAATTATGATCAATTAACCTTTCCCCCCCTGCCAGAATTAAAAATTCCGGTCTACGAACGCTATACCCTGCCCAATGGTCTGGTGGTGTATCTGATGGAGGATAAAAAGTTACCGTTAGTGTCGGGAACGGCGATTTTGCGGGCCGGGGAACGGTGGGAACCTGCGGATAAGGTGGGGTTGGCAGATTTAACCGGGATAACAATGCGTTTGGGGGGAACGAAACAACATCCTCCCGGTGAACTGAATCGGTTATTGGAACAACGGGCAGCGGCAATTGAAACTAGTATTAATTTATCATCGGGGTCGGCGAGCTTTTCGTCGTTAAGTAAGGATTTGGCAACGGTGTTCAGTTTATTTGCCGAAGTGGTGCAAACCCCAGGGTTTGATCCCGCCCAGGTGGAATTGGCCAAAAATCAAGTCCGGGGGGCGATCGCCCGACGCAATGATGATCCGGGGGATATTGCCAGTCGAGAATTTAACAAACTGCTTTACGGCGCTGAAAGTCCCTATGCCCGCACGGTGGAGTATCAGACCCTAGATGCCATTCAACGCCAAGATTTAATCGATTTTCATCAACGTTATCTTCGTCCCGATCAAATGATTTTGGGCATTGTGGGGGATTTTGATAAAGAAACAATCAAACCCTTAATTGCGGAACAGTTCGGTCAATGGCAAGGAATCGGAAAAGCACCGACGTTAAAGCCACCGGGGGCGCAACAGGTAACGAAAACCGGCGTATTTGTGGCAGATTTAGCCCATCTTACCCAAAGTAATGTTCTATTGGGTCAGCTTGGGGGGCGAATCGATGATCCCGACTATCCGGCCCTGTCGGTGATGAACGGCGTTTTAGGGGGCTTGGGGGGACGGTTATTTAACAATATTCGTTCCAAACAGGGGTTGGCCTATTCCGTGTCGGGGCGGTGGCAGGCGGCCTATGACTACCCCGGTTATTTTATTGCCGGTGGCCCCACCCGCACAGAAACAACAGTTCCTTTTATTCAATCCTTATTTGCGGAATTTGAACGACTCCGCCAGGAACCCATTACCCCGGCAGAATTGGCCTATGCCAAGGACTCCATTTTAAATTCCTTTGTCTTTAATTTTGAGCAACCCGAACAAACCCTCTTCCGTTTAATGACCTATGAATATTATGGGTATCCGGCGGATTTTATTTTTACCTATCAACGGCAAGTAACCGCAACCACCATTGAAGATGTGCAACGGGCGGCTCAAAAATACCTCCATCCCGACAAAATGTTTATGGTGGTGGTGGGCCCTGGCGATCGCCTCCATGGGGAACTCGCAGCCCTGAATCAACCGATTAAGCCGTTAGATGTCACCATTCCCCAGTAATTAGTTGTCATTAGTTGTCGGTTTATCAAAAAATTCCTTTCTGGAGGTGATCATGGCCCCTTCCCTAGATTGGCAACGGTTACAAAAAGCGTTGAGCGTCGAAGTTGAGCGGGGCTTTCAGAATTTGCAGGGTAAACAGTATAAATTCGGGGAGTTTTTTTGTTTGACCTTCGGGAGTCCGTCTCCCCCTGGTACGTCTACGGGCGATCGCCGTCATTGGCGCGAATTAGCTGAAAAGTACGCTAATTATGAAGCGTTAACCCAGTCCCAACGGCAAACCCTAGTGGCCAGTACCCGTCGCTTTTTGCATGACCTGCGCCGTAGTTTAGAAGAAGTACCGTCCGCTGAACCGCAAGCCATTACCCCTCCCCCCCCTGTCAACGTTCCCAGGGTAACGGAAGCGAATTGTTTACGACCAGATCAAATCCGCTTAACCACGCCGTTAAACCAATTAGCCTCCATGAGCAAGAATCAGGATCGATTGTTACAGGGGTTGGGCTTAACCACGGCACGGGATATGTTGACCTATTTTCCCCGGGATTATTTAGACTATGCGCGGCAGGTAACCATTGATCAACTAGAAGCAGGGGAAACGGTGACCCTGGTGGGGCGGGTGGTGAATTGTACCTGTTTTACCAGTCCCAAAAATCAAAATCTGACTATTTTTCAACTCCAGTTACGGGATCAAACCGGACGAATTAAATTATCCCGATTCTATGCAGGAAAACGGTTTGCCAGTAAGGGATGGCAGGAACATCTCAAACGGCTCTATCCCCCCCAAACCGTGGTGGCGGCGTCGGGTTTGGTGAAATCCAATAAGTACGGTCTAACGCTAGATAACCCGGAAATTGAAATTTTAGACCGCCATAGTCCTAGCATTGATTCCTTTAAAGTGGGTCGTGTTTTACCCATTTATCCCCTTACGGAAGGTATTACGGCGGATTTATTGCGGAGACTGGTGCTTAACTGTCAACCGGCGATCGCCCAATTCAACGATCCCATCCCCCTAACGATTCGCCAACAATACGACTTAATTGATCTATCAACGGCGATCGCCCAAATTCATTTTCCTGACAATACGGAGCAGTTAAGTCAAGCCAGAAGGCGACTAGTGTTTGATGAATTTTTCTATCTACAACTAGGATTCTTACAACGGCGCTATCAACAAAAATGCCAACAACAGAGTGCCATCTTAACCCCCAGGGGTGAACTAATCGAGAAATTTAGTGATTTATTACCCTTTCGCCTAACCCAGGCCCAACAACGGGTCGTTAATGAAATTTTGCAGGATTTAAATAACATCTCCCCTATGAATCGTTTAGTGCAAGGGGATGTGGGATCGGGAAAAACAGTGGTGGGAGTATTTGCTATCTTGGCCGCCCTGCAATCGGGCTACCAAGCGGCGTTGATGGCCCCCACCGAAGTATTAGCAGAGCAGCATTACCACAAGTTAGTGGGTTGGTTTAACCTGCTCTATTTGCCGGTGGAATTATTAACAGGATCAACCAAAATGAGCAAGCGCCGTGAAATTCATGCCCAACTGGAAAGCGGCGAATTACCCCTACTGGTGGGAACTCATGCCCTAATTCAAGACCCAGTTAATTTTCAACGGTTGGGTTTGGTTGTGATTGATGAACAACACCGGTTCGGGGTTCACCAACGGGCAAAACTACTGGCAAAAGGCCAGGCTCCCCACGTTCTCAGCATGACTGCCACTCCCATTCCCCGCACCCTGGCGTTAACCCTACATGGGGATTTAGAAGTCAGCCAAATTGATGAATTACCCCCCGGTCGTCAACCCATTCAAACCACGGTGATTACTGCCAAAGATCGTCCCCAACTGTTTGATTTAATTCGCCGGGAAGTGGCCCAAGGTCGCCAGGCTTATATTATTTTTCCGGCGATCGAAGAATCTGAAAAACTCGACATTAAAGCAGCAGTGGAAGAACATCAACATCTCAGGGAAAAAATCTTTCCTGATTTTCAAATTGGTCTGTTACACGGTCGCTTAAAAAGTGCAGAAAAAGAAGCAGCACTAACCGCTTTTCGAGAACAGAAAACCCAAATTATTGTGTCCACCACCGTCATTGAAGTGGGGGTAGATGTGCCCAATGCCACGGTGATGGTGATTGAAAATGCCGAACGCTTTGGACTATCCCAACTCCACCAATTACGGGGAAGGGTTGGACGGGGTTCCCATCAATCTTATTGTTTATTAGTCACCAACAGTAAAAGTCCCGATGCACGGCAACGATTGGGGGTTTTAGAACAATCCCAAGACGGTTTTTTCATCGCAGAAATGGATTTACGGTTGCGGGGACCAGGGGAAGTGTTGGGCACAAAACAATCGGGTTTACCAGATTTTGCCTTGGCCAGTTTGGTGGAGGATCAGGAGATTTTGCTGTTAGCCAGACAGA
>JBJOGT010000252.1:0-2830 GCA_046048115.1 Cyanobacteriota bacterium
TTGTGGGGAAAAAGTAAGACATTGTGGAATTTGCTCAAACTGTTTTCAGGGTTCCATGGATTAGCAATGGAACCTTTTTGGTATTTGCCACATCTTGATGGTAGGCTTATTCCACCTATGGCATCTACCCCAGGAAACGATGGTGGTCAGTTACCCCCTTGGGCAGCATTGTGAACTTGTGCAGGGTATTAGTTCGGGGATAGTTCTGTCTGTTAAGTCTGTTTTATTATCTTCATTGCCATCGATTCAATGTTCAAGCCTTCCAAACTTTTCGATCAATTTTTTCTCAAGGTTGGTAATTTTCAAAACAAAAACGAACCAGTCTTAGACTTATCACGGGTATTGCCCATTGTTGGCTACTTATTGATATTCATGACCCTGGTTGATTTTGCCAACGCCATTTTGCCGCTTCGACTACAAAATCCTGAATGGGAACTGACTACCCTCGATCGCCTATCCAATCATTCTTGGTCTTTGTTGATGGGGACGGGGTTTATTCTCACTGGCTTTTTTGGTAGCGCGTTAGGGCGAGTTCACCTGATTGAAGTCCGGATATTGATGATCATTCGTTGGGGACTTTTGCTGTTGGGAATTCTCTATATTTTGTCCCTTCCCCTCGTTTTCACCAATACGAACCGCTTAATGAACCAAATTAAAACGAATATCAGTCAAGAATCCCAGGCTAGACTACAACTCATAGACCAAGTGGACGCTAATATCGGGGGAATTAATAACCCTAATCAACTCCTGCAAATTACCCAAACTCTGGGTTTACCGATTACTAATCCCAACGCTCCCCCGGAACAACTCAAACAACAGATTCAGCAACAATTGCCCCAACTGCGGCAACAAATTACGGAAAGGGCCGCCCAAGCTGAAAGCACCCAAGTTAAAACCCTGATTAAAAGTTCCCTCCGCACTGCCATACAGTTAATGGTCATTGCCCTGGGTAATGGTTGGATCTGGTTTAAAACCCACAAGATAAAACTATTTTTGTTATGATTTTCGGCGTCATAATGGATGGCAATTCTGGTATATTTTCCCTGGTAACGGCGATCGCCAAGAAAAGAATAGAAGGTGTTTATCATCGCTGATCGCCCTGGGAGAAACCTAAGCAGATTTTTCTGACTCAGCACTCAAAAAGTTTAAGTTAGCCTTAGCCTGGGTGTGACGTTGCTTGAACCACAAACCTCCAGCCATGGCGTTAGGGCTACGAGTAGAAACGGGTCTTTGGTTTGCGTGATTACGGGGAATTGAATAAATATTTAGCTTCCGGTGACCCGTGAACCAGAAATTAAAGATCGCAATAGTAGACCATCTTTTCTTGATTATCAATCCAAATATTCTTGATCTTACATTGGATGACTATTTGACTATTTGATGGGGATAGATTCCCCTTGATTGGCCCCATATTTTCCCCTATGCTAGGGCGATTATTCCCTATTCTTTTGCTATGAACAAAATCCGATTTATCATTGATGAATTTTTCCAGAATGTAGTTTTTAGCATTTTTGGTTCCCAAGGGAGCAGACAGGCATTTAGGAAAGTGGGGGTTAGCCGTGCTACCACCATTTTGGGGGTATTTGGCCACCTTATCATTCTTATGAGTCTAGTGGATTTTGTCGTGGTGATTATTCCGCCCCAGGCCCAAAATCCGGTGTGGGAACTGGAGACCATTAACCTATTGATGAGTCAAGTGTGGTTCTTCTTTGCGGGCTTTGCTTTGGTGATCATTAGCTATCTGGTGCGTTTCTACCTTGATGGAGAGGCAAACATTCTGACGGTGGAATTAATTTGGTTTAAGTTTCTGCGTTGGGTTGTGCTTTTTATGGCGATCGTTTGTGTGCTGATGCCCCCTTTGATTGTGGTGGATACCATCCGGGTAAATAACCTCAACAACCGACAAATTGACCAAACTCGCCAAAATCAACTGGCCCAATTGAGTCAAATAGAAAATCAACTGCCCCAGGTGCAGGATCTCAATGAATTGCGATATTTATTGCCGAGTGGGTCTAATTTTTCCCCTGGCCTATCCCTGTCCCAGGTTAAACAGGAAATCCAAAATAATTTAACCACTCAAAAAGAACGAATTAGTACAGAGTCTGCAAAATTACAAGCCCAAAAGCGGTTTACTCTGTTTAAGAGCAGCATCCGTAATGTGATTGCATCATTATTGTCCTTCCTGGGCACTTTTTTACTGTTCTGGCGCACTCGACAATTTATTGATTAAGTATTAACTCAATCCCCCTATCTATCATCACCATCACCCCGTTTAATAATGCTTAAACTGCCCATTGCCGGTTGCGTGGTGGTTGCCCCGACCCTCCGGGCTACCCTGCCCCAGGCCATGCCCGTGGCCAATACCCATAACCCCACTTGCCTCGAAACCTCTAGGCAAAAATTCTGCCCCGGCGATCGCCTTTTAAATTAAATCAACAATCAACCCTATCTCAAGCACGGAGGCGTTTGCTAGGAATCAACCCATAGCCATTGATTTTGGTAAAATAAACCATAAGTCTTTTTTCTTTGGTAACCTACTATGACGCTTCCTCTCCCCAGTTTTTACAACGGCGATCGCCTGGCTACTGTGTGGCGAGTTCCCTACCAGGAAAGGACAGTCCAAGCAGCGGCATGGGCAAAGGAGTACCGGATTCCACCAGCTTTTACCGATGATATTCGCACTTGTTTACTATTAATCGATATTCAAAACACTTTTTGTTTACCAGATTTTGAATTATTTGTTGCCGGGGCCATTGAAGATAATCAACGACTTTGCCAGTTTATTTATCACAACTTGAACCAGATCACTGAAATTTGTGCCACCCTCGAC
>JBJOGT010000253.1:0-3163 GCA_046048115.1 Cyanobacteriota bacterium
ACTGGGAAACACGTTATAAATGACACTGGCTTCCGTTCGATTGCGACAAGCGATCTGAGGGTAAACGCCGGGAATAACATCTTTAGCCTTGATTGCAACGCCCTGCTTGGCGATGGAGTTCAAAGAGTTTAACTGAACTTGGTCGGGAGAGCTATCTTCACCCTCAGCAATTAAGGTCGGCAAGGCTGGTGGGTTTACCCCATTACCGTTAATGTTAGCCGCTCCATTGGCATTATCTTGACCCTGGGGGGCCTTGGTGATGAAATCCGTTCCCTGGGGGGGCGGTAACGGCTCAAAACGGGGGCGGGCCGGATCATTGGAGGGGAAGGCGGGAGCACTTTCGGGAAGCCTTGCGGTGGAAGGACTCGGCAAACGGGGTAGACGCCGAGAAGGTAGGGGAGGTAAGGAAGGTAAGGGCGGATTCTGAATCGGCAGACGACTTAAATTGCCATAACTGGTTAAAGGCGGCAGGTTAGGATAGGCCGGCAAATTGGGCAGGGGGGGCATCGACGGCAGGGGCGGTAAATTGGTGCTGTCGGGTAGTTGGTAATTATAGTTACTATCCGGTGCGGCGGGTAAATCGGGGGCCGTCGGCGATGACGGGGGGGATGCGTCTCCGGGAAAAACCGGCAATAGGGGGTTGGTGGGCAACGGATCGGTATTGGGTAAGCGGCTCTGCTCAGCGGGAGTTAACTCGATCACCCCCACCGGAGCACGGTCTTCAAAACCTTCCTCTGTGGTTTCTGGCCAGGTTAGATTAGGCAGTGCCAGCCCTAAAACAAAGGCATGGAGACCCAATGAAGCCAATATGGCAATATTGACCGGGGTAAAAACCTGGTTAATGGAGGGGGTATTGTCCAGCTTGAGGGGAAAGTCCATATTTGATGGGTTTAGGGGCGATCGCCGCCCGAAACAGTTGCCACAATCGGAAATTAGAACCGAATTAATTTCCTTAATAATTTTCCCAAAATAACATATCGCCCTTGGCGATCGGCGCAACCATGATGACACCCATTTGCCGCCATCCATCCACTAACCCCAACGGGATGGTAGGGTTATGCTCCAGGGTCAGCGAAAAAAACTTGCCAAGGGTGACAGAGGGGATTTAAGATTAGAGTCTGTGAAATTCGGGGCGTAGCGCAGCTTGGTAGCGCACCACTTTGGGGTAGTGGGGGTCGTGGGTTCAAATCCCGCCGCTCCGATTAAATGAAAGAGCCTTCTCTGTAAACGTTTTAGGCGTCTGGAGAAGGCTTTTTTAGCTTTAAGAACTCCCCCGCCACCGATGAACAAACCACACTGGCCAGAGGAGAGGGGATTATTGGGGGTTTTAGGTGATAGTCAGGGGGAAGGGGAGGACTCTTAAGCCTTGAATGGGGAATGGCCAAAGGTCGTCAGTCCCCCTCGGTCAACCAAAATAATACTTGTATTTTCACTTTCCGTTCTCTAGGCACCGACAGCTTCTTTTGCGGCATACATCACTTCCAGTGTGATTTCCGATAGACCCCGCTCCCGCGCAAATTTTTCGGTGTTGCGTTTGACCTTGCCCCGCACAAAACCCGGTACTTTGTTGAGTTCGGTTTGGGCGCTGGCATGCCACCCCAGATCGGTGTCGCTGGAAATGCCTTTGGTAATCACTTCCTTCGTATCATGGCCGCCGAAGATTTCTAATAGATGGTCTTCCATGCCCAGGGTGAAGGAGTTATAGACTAAATCGGCAATTTGATTTGTCCCTTCGTAACCTAAAAAGGGCTTGTACCCCAAGGGAAAATTTTGAATGTGAATGGGGGCGGCAATCACCCCACAGGGAATATCGAGTCGTTTACCCACATGGCGTTCCATCTGGGTGCCAAAAATGGCGGCGGGTTCAAGGCGGGCAATGGCATCGGCGATCGCCCCATTGTCTTCACTGATTAAAATTTCATCACAGTATTCCGACACTTCGGCCTTGAACCAATCCGCATCATATTTACAGTAAGTTCCCGCTAGTACAACGTGAATACCCATTTCCCGCGCCAAAATTTTGGTCATGGCCGCTGCATGGGTATTGTCCCCAAAGACCACCGCTTTTTTGCCGGTTAAATTTTGACAATCAATGGAACGGGAAAACCAGGCTGCCTGGGATACGTAGCGGGTTTGTTGTTGAATCAAGCCTTCGTAATCAGCGTCATGGCCTTGGTCATTCAATACCTGTTGAATCTTGCGAATGCACCGCGCCGTTTCCACCACGCCCATGGGGGTAATGTCCACAAAGGGCATGGCAAATTCTTCCTTGAGATATTCCGCCGTTAATAACCCCACTTCTCGATAAGGACAGAGATTAAACCAGGCTTGGGGCAGTTTATGTAAATCTTCTACAGAAGCCTTCTCAGGAATCACAGCATTCACTTGAATGCCCAAATCCGCCATCAGACGTTTTAACTCGGTGCAATCATGTTGGTTGTGGAAGCCTAAGGTGGTGAAACCAAGTAAATTCACCGAGGGTTGGGCAGTTTTTTCCGTGGGTAAATTTCCCTGCTTGCGGGCTTTTTCTAAATAAAACTGGACAATTTGCTTGAGGGTGCGATCGCCGGCTTGCAATTCGTTATAGCGGTAATGGTTCACATCGGCCAACAGCACATCACAGACGGCATCCATTTGGGCCCGGCTGACAAAATTCTGTAAGTCTTCTTGCAAAATACTAGAGGTGCAAGTGGGGGTAAGGACGATTAAATCGGGGGTTTCTTCTTGGTCTTTGCGGACAATATTATCAACAACCTTTTCTTGGGAGCCCCTTGATAGCACTTGGCGATCGACCACGCTGGTGGTGACAGGGGTGAAGTTTTGCTCCCGTTCCAACATGGATCGCATGACATTGAAATAGTCGTCGCCCAACGGCGCGTGCATGATGGCATGAACATTTTTAAAAGAACTGGCAATGCGTAAGGTACCAATGTGGGCGGGGCCAGCGTACATCCAATAAGCCAATTTCATCGTTAAGCACTCTCGGGGATAATTCCTTCAAATTGTCGGTAAAAGCCCTAACCCTGTCGAGGGGTTGCTTTACATTTCACCAGCCACCAGCGACTGTCAGAACCTTGATGAATCAAGGCTTGTAGCAACGGCGATCGCCGTATCAACCCCACTGATCATCATACAATTCTTAACGCTTGTACATGATCAAACC
>JBJOGT010000254.1:0-6129 GCA_046048115.1 Cyanobacteriota bacterium
AGGGTACGCGGCAGCGAGTATGGATCGCATCGCCAAAGCGGCAGGGGTATCTAAACCCACGCTCTACAGTTATTTTCAGGATAAAGAAGGCTTATTTCTGGCCTTGGTGCGCCATTTAACCCAACAATGTGATCCCTTGTTTCCCCATCGACCGGCGCACCGCGTAGCGGATCCCTGCGGGATCGCCGAATTAGATCTTCCCCCTGAAATCGTGTTGCGCCAACTGGCTGATAAAGCCTTGACTGGGTTTGCCCAAAATACGGCTTTGTTAACCCTAATTCGTCTAATTATTGGGGAATCTGAACGATTTCCAACGTTGGCCCAAAGTTTTGTGCGGGAAATTCAAAAACCGATGTTAGAAAATCTAGCAACCTATTTCGGTTCCCAACCCCAGCTTAATTTTCCCGACCCGATGGTGGCGGCCCGTATTTTTGCCGGTTCCCTGATGCACTTTTTAATTGTGCAAAAGTTAATGCAAGGGGAAGAAATATTACCCCTAGACGGCGATCGCCTGGCGGATGGCCTAGTGGCCGTGATGATGGCCGCCGGTAATAACGCGGTCAACCATTAACCTCCCTAGGCTTTAGATCCCACAGGTGGTCTTGAACAAAGTCTTAAAAAGTGGGAGTGGGGGTGGCTAAAATCTACCCCTATGTTTACGAGAGTGCACAGTCTGGGTCTTAACCCCCCACCAATTATCAAGATTAGTGAAGAAGGTTTTTTCCTGTGTTACTATTAATCTTGATAGAGTAAGTATCGGTTGGCAGCATTTGTTTTTAGTATTAACGGTTTTTCGCGTTTTTCCATTGACAGTCTTTTCTCCGAAATCGTCCTCTACATATCCTTTTTTCATCTTTGGAGAAAATCCATGTCAATCTACGTAGGTAATCTATCCTATGATGTTTCAGAAGCTGATCTGACGGCGGTCTTTGCCGAGTACGGATCAGTCAAACGGGTGCAACTACCCACTGACCGTGAAACTGGTCGTATGCGCGGTTTTGGTTTCGTTGAGTTGAGTGCCGATGCCGAAGAAAACGCGGCGATCGAAGCCCTTGACGGCGCTGAGTGGATGGGCCGTGACCTCAAAGTTAACAAAGCGAAACCCCGCGAAAATCGCACTAATTCCTTTGGTGGTGGCGGTGGTCGCAAAAGCTATGGTGGTGGTGGTCGCTACTAAGGCAGATTAATGAATCATCTACTAGTCTAGTTTTTTCATTAGCACCTAAGTATTAAAAATCAATGTCTAGCATGAAGGGTTCCAACTTTTAGGTCTGGAGCCCTTTTTGCTGTGGGTATATCGGGATCAAACTAGTATCTTTGATGCACCCAGTTGAGAAACTGTTCCCCTGTCAACCTGAGTGACCAAGTTGGTAATGGTACTGTTAATAGTGAAAAAGATCAGGTTTTGTGAGGAAATCCGGCATGAGTCAATGGTTAAAACTCTCTCGGGCAATGCTCTTTACCCTAACCCTCTGGGGGGTAAGCATTACCATGGCTAGGAGTATGACGGGAATCGGGGCGAAGGAGTCCTTCTTTTCTGTGATGACCCCGGTGTATGCGGCTGAGATCAATAATGCGATGCCTAGAGACCTGAAAGCAACGACATGGTACCTTGCCAGCGGCACCGAAATAACACCGTTGAGCAATGTTCCTGTGACCATTCAATTCACGGACGCGGGTTTGGGGGGGAATGCCAGTTGTAATAATTTCCGAGGAACCTATACCGGAGACCATAAGAGTCTTGTGATTAGCCGTATGATTAGTACTACCCGTAAGGCTTGTCCAGATGGGATTATGGCCCAAGAGCAACAATTTGTGCGGCTACTACCCAAGGTTCACGCCTATGACATTAATGATCAAGGGATTTTGACGTTGACCTATAACAATAAAGGTAAAGTCCAAAGTCTGTCTTTTATTCCGGAAAGTCAATTGACTCCGTTGCATAATACCCAATGGCAGTTGATTACCATGGCAGGGCAACCTCCCGTGGCGAGTGATCCATCTCCGAGCCTTAATTTTTCTGGTAATGCGATTAGTGGCTCCGGTGGTTGTAATCGGTTAATCGGTCAATTTACGGTGGACGGGAATAAACTAATTATCAATGGGCAAATGGCATCGACGATGATGGCTTGTCCTGGGCCATTAATGGAGCAAGAGCAAGAATTTGTTAAGGCTTTAACGACGGCGCGGGAATATACAATCATGGCCTCTGGCGACCTGGTGATTACCTATGGGGATGAGGCCGGTCAAGAATTACGGTTTGCCCCGGTTCCTCATCCTGCTGATGCTGCGACCAAGGGAGTAGAAAAGATTATTTATGTTGCCCCGACTCAAGTAGATTGCACAGGGGTTGCTCCGCAAAAATGTTTACAAGTTAAAGAGGGTACCTTAGATCAAGACTGGAAATTGCACTACTCTCCTATTCAAGGGTTTGATTATGAACCGGGTTACACCTATCGACTGCGAATTCGGGAAACGGCGATCGCCAATCCCCCTGCGGATGGAAGTTCTATTGCCTGGACGTTGATGGTGATCGAAAGTAAGACCCCGGAGTGAAACCAACCACAGTTAATGTTGCCAGGGTTGTACGATCCATCAGCTCTGGTAACAGCTTTCATTGTTGGTGGGGCATTGATGGCGACTATCGCTGGTTTCTAGTTGAATGGTGCTGTGGACGATGCCAAAATTTTTGGCCAGGGCTTGGTTGATGTCCGGCAAAATTCTATCAGAGCCTTGTTGAGTTGGATCGATAACTAAGTGGACGGTTAATGCGGTTTCTGTGGTGCTTAGGGCCCAGACGTGGAGATGGTGGAAACTAATGACTTGGGGATGTTCTTGCAAAAAGGTTTGAACCGCTTTTAATTCGATCGCCGCCGGAACTCCATCGAGGATGAGGCGCACGGAATCTTTTAGCAGCCCCCAAGTACCCATAAAAATTAAAATCACAATCACTATACCCATGGCCGGGTCCAGCCAGACCTGACCGGTCACCATAATGGCGATCGCCCCTAGCACGACGCCTACAGATACGAGGGCATCGGTGAGCATGTGCAGAAAGACCCCTTTCATATTGAGATCATGCTGATCTTTGGCAAATAACCAGGCGGTAAATCCATTTAAAATAATGCCTAAACTCGCCACGATAATGACCGTATTTTCCTGAATGGGCACGGGATTTTGTAACCGATGGATGGCTTCAACGGCGATCGCCCCCAGGGCTACCAGAATTAAGGACGCATTCAATAATGCGGCTAAAATGCTTGATCGCTTCAAGCCATAGGTATAGTTAATCGAAGCTTGGCGTTGACCCAGCCAGACTGCCCCCCAAGCAATGAGCAATCCTAAAACATCACTAAAGTTATGTCCCGCATCGGCCAATAAAGAGAGGGAATTACTCACTATCCCAAACACCACTTGCAAAATAACAATGGCAACATTTAAGCCAAAGCTGATCAAGAAAATCCGATTTTTACTGCCCGGAGTCGGGGCAGGGTGATGAGGGTGGCGATGGGAATGAGGATGGCCGTGGTGGTGATGATCGGACATGGGTCACACTCCAACTTAGGGGGCGGGGGAGGGTTGGGGCAAATTACGGGCTTTATAAAATAATTCCAAACTAGGGCGATCGCCCACATAACGCCAATGCCACGGTTCATAGCTCACCCCTTGGGGATTGTTGGGGGGAAAGGACAGTTCAAAACTGTATTTAGCCGCATTGTTTTTGAGCCATTGGAAAGCCTTTGTTGACTCAAAACTTTCACTCAAATGGGTAGCCTGGGCACTACCATCGCCAATATCCACCGCGTACCCCGTATGGTGTTCACTGTAACCAGGGGGGGCACTCACCTCCGCCCGTTTGCGGGCTTCTTGATTCCGTTGTTGTTTGACGTCAAAAAACAATTGATTTTGTTGCTCCAACGTCCGAAAGGCAGAAATGGGGAACAGGGCAATCCCTTGGGCTTTCGCTGCCGCCTGCATTTTAAGAAATTGATCCGCTGCCCCTTGGCGCAGCTTGAGCCGACCATCGGGGGTAATGGCTTTTAATTCGGTAAGGGGGGCTTCGGCATAGGCTAAATGACCGAGGACATTATCAATAGGGGTGGGGGTGGGGTTAGGATTAACGGGAGTAGGGGTTGCCACCGGGAGTGAAACGGGCTGGGAACGGGGTGAAAAGACGATCAACACCATCCCTAACAAACCCACCACAAGGCCGCCAGCAATGAGTCCTCCCCAGGGCAGCTTGGACGGGGTCGGCGTATTCGGTTGATCCCGGATGACTTCTGGGATATCCCCTTGATTGGGATTAAAGGACGGTGGCGAATTTGGCTTGTTGCCCATGGGAATTGCAAAATAAGTCATGAAGGGGGCGGCTGGTGTCCCTATTTTGCCAGAGAAATAAGTTTTAATTTTAAACGATGGGGAAAAATCACTTTTGCCATATTGGCTTAACTAGGGAAAGCAGACAATCTCTGTGCTAACTTTTGATTAGGCTATTGGATAAAGTATAACTGGGTTAGTTTTTATGACTGTTTCAAGACAAGAGGTTCTCAAGAGTTTTGATAAATTGCCTGATACTGAACAGGTTGAGATTGGTATAGAAATTTTGAAACGGCTAGTAAACATAGACTTTCCGCCGCTAACAGATGAGGATTTAGTTTTAAACGCAGAAGCTGTATTTTTAAGTCTAGATGAACAAGAAGTTCATCATGAATAGTCTAAGTCGCGGTGAAGTCTGGCTTGTTGATCTGGGCTACGTCGCTAAAGTTAGGCCATGTTTAGTCATTAGTATCCCTTCTTTAAATCAAGATCGAGCATTAGCTGCCGTAATTCCCCACACCACAAGTCCTCGAGATTCACGCTTTGAGATAAATATTAAAGCTAAATTCCTGAAACCAGGCGTTTTTGATGTACAAAATCTCATCACAGTGCCTCATGCCAAGCTAATCAAAAAATTGGGAATATTGGAAGCCCCTCAACTATCGCAAATTGAAACTTTGTTATCATTTTGGTTGGGGTTAGATTCCATTAATTCAAATTAAGGGGATATTGTGTTCAACGTTTCGGGGAAAGAATTTGCAGAGTGGTTTGCTCAGGCTCAACAAACGGCGATCGCCGCAGGTATTGATCGGGGAGAATTAATGTGGTTATTACAGGCGTGGACGAATTTAGACCGATTAACGTTGCAATTGGGGGATTATAAAAATCGAGCAGTGATTGAATTGATCAAGCCTTGGGAAGAAATTAAGGCCGGTTGGGAGCGACGAGTTGCGGAACGCTATCCGGTGCAATATTTAGTCGGGCAGGTGAGTTGGCGCAATTTCATCCTTAAAGTCACCCCAGCAGTATTGATTCCCCGGCCAGAAACAGAATTAATGATTGATATTCTCCAGGCCCAGGGTTACGATCCCCGGACAACAGGGCATTGGGTGGATTTAGGCACGGGCAGTGGGGCGATCGCCATGGGATTAGCAAATTTATTTTCCCAAGCCACCATTCATGCCGTGGATCAAAGTGAAGCGGCATTGGCGATCGCCAGAAACAATGCGGGGTTCAATCACCTCGGCGATCGGATTAAATTCTACCGGGGGCATTGGTGGGAACCGTTAGCCCCTTTACAAGGACAAATCGCAGGCATGGTTTCTAATCCGCCCTATATTTCCCAAGCAGAATTGACCCGACTTCAACCGGAAGTGATTCGCCATGAGCCGTTAAGTGCTTTAGCGGGAGGAGAAGATGGTCTGGATAGTGTGCGGGAGTTGATTCGGCGATCGCCAGACTATTTACAAACAGGCGGATTTTGGCTGGTGGAATTAATGGCCGGGCAAGCCAGCACAGTGGCCGCATTATTGGATCAACAGGGAACTTACCAAAACATTCACATCCATCCGGACTTAGCCGGGATAGACCGATTTGTCTCGGCCCATATTTGTAAATAACAGGAAAAAATCGTGGCCATGTGGATGGGTGGCAAGTTAAGGTCAGAGGGCAGTAGTCAAGAGGGGCAAAAACACGATAGGAAAAGGATAGAGTTCTAGCCAGTCTATCAAGCTGATGAGTCACCGATATTCACGAAACCCAGATCATATCCGACGACGAAATGTGCCCGCCCCCGATAATGAGGCGATTGAC
>JBJOGT010000255.1:0-3273 GCA_046048115.1 Cyanobacteriota bacterium
GACGCCATTGTGGATATTGTGGGCACCTGTTTGGGGTTGGATTATTTAAACATTGAAACCTGTTATTGGTCGGCATTACCCACGGGGAGCGGTACGGTACGGGCGGCCCATGGCCAATTACCGGTTCCTGTGCCAGCGGTATTAAAACTGTGGCAAACCCGCCAGGTGCCCATCTATGACAATGGGTTAACCGGGGAAATGGTGACTCCCACAGGGGCGGCGATCGCCGTTACCCTAGCAAAAGAATTTGGGGAGCGTCCGGCAATGACGTTAAAAACGGTGGGATTAGGGGCGGGAACCAAGGAGTTTAGTACCGCCAATATTTTGCGGTTATGGATCGGAGAAGAAGCTAATGTATTAACCAGCCCAGCGGAACCCTTCCTCGGCCAGCCTGAATCCATTGTGGTGATTGAAACCCAACTCGATGACCTCCAACCCCAGGCGATCGCCTATTTGCTAGAAAAATTATTGGCCAACGGGGCGATCGATGTCTTTACCCAGGGCATTACGATGAAAAAATCCCGCCTGGGGGTACTGTTAACCGTCCTGTGCCATCCCGCCCAGCAGCGCCACTGCCAAAACTTAATTTTTCAAGAAACCACCACCCTAGGCATTCGTGTCCGCCCCCAACAACGCTATGCCCTGGCCAGGGACTGGCAAACGGTGCAACTTCCCGCCGGATCAGTCCGGGTCAAAATTGCCTACAGTGGTGCCGTCGGTCAATCGGACATCATCAATATTCACCCCGAATTTGAAGATTGTGCCACCCTGGCCCAGGCCACCCACCAACCCTGGCAAACCATTCATCACCAGGCGATCGCCGCTTGGCTGGCCCAACCGCAATAGGCAAAGTCTCCAAATTCACCAGTAGTTCACCGTGGGAATAGAACGCTCCACCGCTATAATTTTTGATGTCAATGCGTTGTCATAGGTCAGGTCAATGTTAAAGCTCTACGGTGCTCCCCAAAGTCGTGCCTCGATCATTCAGTGGTATTTGGAGGAATTGCAACTCCCCTACGAATTTGTCAGCCTCGACCTCAAACAGGGGGAACATCGCCAAGCACCCTACCTCGCCATCAACCCCTTTGGTAAAGTCCCCGCCATCACCGATGGTGACTTTAGTTTATGGGAATCCGGTGCCATCTTGTTTTACTTAGCAGAAAAGGCCGACAAAATGCCCCCCGATCCCGGCGATCGGGCAGTGATTAATCAATGGATTTTGTTTGCCAATTCCACCCTGGCCAATGGCTTATTTTTAGAAGCAGTACGGGAAAAAGAAATGCCCCGCTTGCTAGGGGCCCTAGAGCAACGGTTAAGCCAATCACCGTTTCTGTTGGGAACCGACTTTACTGTAGTGGATGTGGCGGTGGGGTCAATTTTGGCCTATGTCCCGATTATGCTCAAGCTCAATTTTGATGACTATCCCGCCGTGGCGAATTATGTTAACCGTTTGGTGGAACGCCCTGCCTTCCAAGCCTCCATTGGTCGCCGCTAGGTAATCCGTAAAATTGCGGAGAGAAGGGGGGAATTGTTAAATTTTTCGCAAAAACCCGGCTTCAAAGCAGTCAGGCAGTAAAGGGGTTTGATACAGTGAGTTTTAGAAAGCATTTCTTTTAAAGCATTCGGGGTTTGTCATCAACCTTCGCCCTTGTTCTCTTCTATAAACCCCGTCTTCACCATTTCCTATTTCTATTGTTTAGGCAATCACCATGTCTCACTCCTCCAGTTTGCCAGGGACGATTAATGGTCACGATGCCTCATCCCAAACCCTTGATTGGTTGGAGGTTTGCCAATCGCTTTTAGATCGTTTTTTACCCTGTACTTCGGTCAACACCCAGCCAGAAATCGAGATTTCCCAGGGGCTAACGGCCCCCCAAACGTTGAAGGTTTTTTCGGCGGTCAAGAAAGCGGCGGATGGGATAAGTTCCCAGAGTTATAGTCCGATGACCTTGCTGGATACGGTGATTCAGGGGGATAACCAAAATGGGCGGGGCCAGCGTCTCGGTATTTTGGGGGAAGCAGGATCGGGAAAAACCTTATTTCTTCAACATTTTGCCTGGGAATTACTCCAACGGTTTCGGGATGGCCAGGGGACAGGGTTACCCATTTGGGTGAGTCCGTCCCAACTGAAGCAAATTACAGTCAAAGATTATTTATTGGGGCCTTGGCTGGAGCAGGCGGCCAAGGAAAATCCCCAAGTGCCGTTGGCGGTGTGGCGTGAGGCCTTTGAAGCCGGTTTGAAGGCGGGACAATTTTGGCTATTGGCCGATGGCATGGATTATTTAATGTGTGATGCCGATGGGGCGATCGGTGCAAAGGGGCCATTGTCCTGGCTTAAGGAGTCATTATCCGGCTTACCGGGACTGAATGTGATGGTAAGCTGTCGCACGGAAACCCGACACAATGATACGAAGGGACTAGCGGGTTTTGCCCTTTACCAAACCCAGAATTTTGTCTACCCCCAGGATGTGGAAATGGCGATCGCCGATTGTTTGGCGTCAGCCCGTCCTGCCAATGGTCGTCATGGACAAATGCCGGGGGAGGATGATTTAGCCCTGTCTCTGGGTCGGACTTTGGCCAATCCCCTAGCGGAACCCCTGCGGCATTATTTGATTGCTCCGATTCGCCTGATTTTATGTTGTCGCTTTTGGCAAGACCGGCCAGGACAATTTCCCCAGACCAGTGCCGGCTTATATCGGGAATTAACCGAGGCTTTTTATCAATGGAAGAGTGAATTGGCGGCCACCACCGTTTCCCAACGGGAAGATATTAATCGTCTGTTAGGGGAACTGGGTAAACAGATGTTGATTAATCAACACAGTGACCACAAGCCGCTGTCCCAGGTCGATGTGGAGAATATTTTTGGCAAACAGTCCACCCATCTGCGGTTAGCGTTGCAGTTGGAATGGCTAATTCCCCGGGGCTTAGTCCTTAAGGGGACGTGGGAACGGGGCTATGGTTTTTTCGACCGCTCTTTTCGGGATTATTTCACCGCCTTGGCGATCGCCGATTGGCGTTTTTTCTTGGATGTGTACCAGCACCATTACCGGATTTTTGAAGCGGAATGGCAGCCGGTGATTCGTTTTTGGTTGGGGCGTAGCGATATTGAATTACAGCAAAAAACCGAATTTATTGAAGCTTTGTTAGATTTTGATGACCGTTGTAGCCCGGAAAACTTCTATGGCTGGCGAGCCTTCCAAGTGGCGGCGTTGGCCCTACAGGAGGTGCCCGATTGCCCCCACGGTGACACCATTGTGCAAAAGCTGTTGAAAT
>JBJOGT010000256.1:0-4042 GCA_046048115.1 Cyanobacteriota bacterium
TTTGCCCAAATGCAAAAAAGGGAAGGCCAATCGACTCTTCCCTTAAGGACAATTTTCAAATAGAGATTGGAATAATAGCGGGGGATAGGGCTAAATTAGTAAGCTAAACCCATGCTGCGGGTGGTTTCTGCACCCAGATAAACGCGGATGCTCAGAAAGTCCGTCGGACAAGCCGTTTCACAACGTTTGCAACCCACGCAGTCCTCAGTTCTAGGGGAAGAGGCAATCTGAGCGGCTTTGCAGCCATCCCAGGGAACCATTTCTAGAACATCGAGGGGGCAGGCCCGGACGCACTGGGTACAACCAATACAGGTATCGTAAATTTTTACACTATGTGACATTGACTATCGGCTCCTTAACCGAGGGTTCTCCGTAAAGTCGAAAAAAAAGATATTGTCAGGATTATGGGCTAGTTTACCCCAGTCCTGAATATCCTTTCGGAAAAACCGTCATAACTTTAAATTCTGTTACATCTCGATCTGACTGGGGGGAGAAATAGGGCGGAGTCTGGCTTAATATCAGGGGCTTGGGGGCTTATTCCCTGAAAAAAACCAATGCTCATCATAGAAAAAATCCGGGTGGCGATCGCCGTCTAGTCCAGACCAGAGCACTAAATCCTTAGAAAAAATTAATATTCTCCTAGGCCCTGGCCCGAAAAATCCTTGCTAAATTATTGTCTGTAACAACTCTGCCGGCCTGCATTACTTGCAATGGGTCACGATTTTAACCCTTCACTTTCAGGAGTTGTTGAGAAATCCTATGAGTACTTTCCCCTGGTTAACGACGATTATTCTGCTGCCGATTGTGGCAGCGTTATTGATTCCAATCATTCCCGACAAGGACGGTAAAACTGTTAGATGGTATTCCTTGACGGTGGGCTTAATTAACTTTGCCTTGATCGTTTATGCATTTTACAGCGGCTTTGATCTAAGTGAGCCGGGGTTGCAGTTGACGGAAAGTTATACTTGGTTGCCACAAATTGACTTGAAATGGTCTGTGGGAGCCGATGGGCTGTCGATGCCGTTGATTATTTTGACGGGCTTTATCACCACCTTGGCGACGATGGCCGCTTGGCCGGTGACGTTGAAACCCAAACTTTTTTACTTCCTTATGCTGTTGATGTATGGGGGGCAAATCGCCGTTTTTGCGGTTCAAGATATGTTGCTCTTTTTCCTGGTTTGGGAATTGGAGTTGGTGCCGGTTTACCTCATTCTCTCTATCTGGGGCGGCAAAAAGCGCCTGTACGCAGCAACGAAGTTTATTCTTTACACCGCCGGGGGGTCGCTCTTTATTTTGCTGGGGGGTCTAACTTTGGCCTTCTATGGCGATGTCAATACCTTTGATTTTTCGGCGATCGCCGCTAAAAATATCCCCTTAAATTTGCAGTTATTGCTCTATGCAGGCTTTTTGATTGCCTATGGGGTAAAGTTGCCGATTTTTCCCCTCCACACCTGGTTGCCCGACGCCCACGGCGAAGCCACTGCCCCAGCCCACATGTTACTGGCGGGGATTTTATTAAAAATGGGCGGTTATGCCCTACTGCGAATGAACGTGGGCATGTTGCCCGATGCCCATGCCATTTTTGCCCCCGTCTTGGTGATTTTGGGGGTAGTCAATATTATTTACGCCGCCCTGACCTCCTTTGCCCAACGCAATCTCAAACGGAAAATTGCCTATTCCTCCATTTCCCACATGGGCTTTGTGCTGATTGGTTTGTCGTCGTTCACTGACCTGGGCATGAGTGGGGCGATGCTGCAAATGATTTCCCACGGGTTAATTGGTGCCAGTCTGTTCTTTATGGTCGGTGCCACCTATGACCGTACCCATACCCTGATGTTGGATGAAATGGGGGGGGTTGGTCAAAAAATGAAAAAGGGCTTTGCCATGTGGACTGCCTGCTCCTTGGCGTCCCTGGCCCTACCGGGGATGAGTGGCTTTGTGGCGGAACTCATGGTTTTCGTGGGCTTTGCCACCAGTGATGCCTATAATGTTGTTTTCCGCACCATCATTGTGGTGTTGATGGGAGTGGGGGTTATTCTGACGCCGATTTATTTACTATCAATGCTGCGGGAAATGCTCTACGGCCCCGAAAATGAAGAATTAGTCAGCCATACAAACCTCGTTGATGCGGAACCCCGGGAAGTCTTTATCATCGGTTGTCTATTGGTCCCTATTATCGGTATTGGCTTTTATCCCAAGCTCGTTACCCAAATTTATGACCCCACCATCAGTCAATTGGTGCAAACAGCACGGCGATCAGTGCCTAGCTTAAGTTCAACGGAAACCATTGCCCATTTACGGGTTGATACCCCGGCGATCGCCGCCCCAACCATTGGGTCTTAAAAAATCCTCACCCCCAATCCATCATCTAAATAGACTAACTGGCCATTGCCGTTTGGAATCTTCTCTCCCCCGGCTTGGCCAATTTTATTGCTTGATCAAGCTCAGTTTCCCCAGGAATTATCCATTCCCCTCAGCAGTCCAGGGCGCGCACTTGACTTTCCTTGCTTGCTTCAATGTCTATTTCTTCCAATACGATGGGTAATCCCTGAATGAGTTGAAGTAGAACATCAGTCTTGGTTCTTCCCTGGGCGCGACAATAACGCTCTAAATGGATTAAATCTTTTTCGGGTAAACGGATTGTCAATACTTTGTCAGATTTAGGTTTTGTTCTAACCATTGCCCTAGCTTACTTAATACACCTTTTAGAATAGCAATTTTTGACCAGTATCAATCCCTCCCACGGCTTTCTGTAATAACAAAGTAATTAAATAGCATGTACTTTGAATTGACAAAATACATTGAGACGGTTATAGTGGGGACAACGCAAGGAAAAAAACTTGCTGTCGTTAGATGGAGGGTTATCAATGAATACCCAAGGTACGACGTTAGAAATGGAATCCGCCGTTGAAGATCGGATGCAGCGTCCTGAAAATAATCATATTAGTGATGGAAGCGAGCTAATTCCATCGGAGGTTGCGGCAAAAGGGATACCAGAAAGGGAAAAGCCCCTAACGCCCCACTCAGAAATGTCAACACAGGAAGAGGATAAGCAAATCCCTTCAACTCCCAAGGTTGAGCCAGCCTATCGTGTCACCGACGCCGGTTTGATTAATGCTTATCCCGTTTCTCCGCCAATGTTTCGTATTGATCCGACGTCCGAGCAGCAATTCAATCGTTACTTGATTGGCTTCGGTCTAGCTGCGAATCTTGCGTTAGGGCTTGTGGTATTAGCTGAATTTGTCAGCGGCAAAATTTAAAGCCCTTACCATATAGAACTTAGAACTTTGACGAACCAACGCCATTGGGTGGGCTAGATCAACCGATGTTTGTCCCCAACCATTAGAGTTGGCCCCCGTCCCCTTTTTTACTGAATTCAACAGATTAACAATGACAAACCAAACTCAAACCCCAACCCCCCCCGCTAATCCTATTAATGAAGAACAGCGGCAGGCCTATCAGGAAAAAGTCCGAGCCAAAATTGATAAGCTCAATGCCCAAATTGATCAAATCTCCGCTGAAGCCAGAGAAAAAGCGGCCGATGCCAATGTTAACTATCAAAAAACCCTCGATGATCTCCATGCTCAACGGGATGCACTGATGGGTAAATGGCATGATTTACAACAATCTAGCGAAGCCGCTTGGGAAGAACTACAAGCGGGTTTAGAAAAAAGCTGGAATCAATTGGTGAATACTTTTGAAAAAGCTAAGTAACAATTCTAAAACGTTTAACGTTTAAAACTAAGTAAAGACAAATTTTACAGAGAAATAAGCCTACTGGTTCAATTTTCACTGACCCAGAATCGTGAATGATTTATCTCAATGATCTAGCCAAGGGGGGAACTGCCAATCCTCTTCTTGGCTTTTTGGTGCTTATTCCATAAAAAACCTCCCTAACAATCGGGAGGGTAAATTGCTAGAATCTTATCAAAAAAAGCGTTGCCGATTTTCCAATAAATTAAAGAAGCGTAATTTTATAAAGCCCTAGTTAGGCAATATCTGTTTCCTACTTCTCCAAAACTACTGCTATTAGGATTGTTTT
>JBJOGT010000257.1:0-6603 GCA_046048115.1 Cyanobacteriota bacterium
CTCGTTTTGGTATAAGGTAAATCGGAATTATAACTGTTACATCAATATGAAAAAGCTACTACCCACCCTTTTGGCCCTATCTTTCTCCGAAACGGCGATCGCCGCCCTGCCCCCCCAATACCAGAACATTAAAGATGTGGAGGTGATGGTCAATTACGTGAAAGCCAATCCCGATGTGGCGGGAACTTTGAAATCCATTGACTTAGAAAATAAAACCATCAACTATGGCAAGGATTGTCAAGTGAGTTTTGAACGTAAACCCTCGACTAAACCGGTTGCCATGGTAGGCCCCGCTGAACCTTTACAATTTAAGGCCAAGACTTGTCCGGCTGAATAAATAAGGATTGGAAAAAACGATATTTTTTCGATCAGTCTTCATTAGCCAGGGACTAGAACAGTTACTCACCAAGGAAACAGGGCGCAGTTAGGCAGACAGCAAATCTTGAGAAAAGCTTAAATACCGGCATCTTTGCTTGTCACGTCAATGACATAGACTAGAATAGAAGACAAGTTTACATTTTGTAACATATGTTGGTGCCCATTCTCATTTTTGATGTAGCGCTGGTAGCTTGGTCGCTACACCTAATGCAACAGGCGATCGAAGAGCAGGAATTTTCTTTGATGTTGGCGGGAACGTTGGTTGCTTCCGCTGCCGCTGCCATGTTGGTTGTATATTTCTTGATGGGTAACTGTCTTTCTCACCTCTCCCATTTATCGTAACCTGCTTGCCGGGGTAAGGAAATGCTTTTCTGGGGGCGTTGCTGGGTGAAATAATTGCTATTTTTTACGGCAACCCAACTATTTCTGATATAAACCCACTTCTTAAATGGGTTGCTGGGATAAACTTCTATCGGCTGTTGTTATTCTCTTTTGGCATAGACCCATTTTACTGCCTGAATGAAACTCACTGCCCTTAATCGGTATTCCTACCATCGCCCGACTCTTTTGTATTTGCCCGGCATGGATGGCACAGGCAAGCTACTATATCGGCAACAACTTGGTTTATCGGATCACTTTAATCTTGTTGCCCTTGCCTTACCCCCGGCTTCCTTGCCACCGACTTGGATGGCGATCGCCACTGAACTTCACCAGCTTTTAAGCGCTAGCCATGGGGATCATTCCCTTTATTTATGCGGTGAGTCCTTTGGGGGATGTTTAGCATTAGTTTATGCGTCACGGTTTCCCCAGCAAATTGCCAAACTCATTTTGATTAACCCCGCAACGGCCTTCGAGCGTCGTCCTTGGTTGCAGTGGGGCATTCCCCTCAATCGCTGGTTACCAGACGTTTTTCAGGCACTAACGACCTTAGCTGGGTTACCATTTCTAGCGGCCATTGAACGGCTCCAACCTGGCGATCGCCGTCAATTGCTTAACGCCATGCGATCCTTACCCCCGGCTATCATTGCGGAACGTTTAGCTTTGCTACAAAATTTTTCAGCGTCTAATATTGACCTTAATCAAATCCAAGCACCGAGTCTGATTCTAGCCAGCCAGTGCGATCGCCTTTTACCTTCGGTGGAAGAAGCCTATCACCTCCAAAACCAACTAACGAAGGCGGCGGTGCAGATTCTTCCCCACAGTGGTCATGCCTGTTTATTGGAAACAGAGTTATCACTTAAATTAATTTTGGCGGAAAAAAATTGGTTGCCCCAACCGACTTTCGTCATCGCGTAAAGAGGATTAAGCCTATTTAAATGCAGCGGTTTGTAACTGGGGTTTCCACCAGTCATACCAGGCTACCCAGGCCGCTTCTAGTTGTTTGACATTATTGTGATGGGTCAACTCATTGGGGGTTGCCACGGGGATGGCCATAATGGTGAGTAAACATCGATTATCGGTTAGGTCATTCAAACCTAAAACCCAACCAGCGATACCCAGGGGAGACATCCCATATTGGTAACGGTTTTTAGTTAACTCTCCCTGTTCAAAGGTGCTCTTTCCAGCGGCATTTAAACACGCACTCAAATAGGTTTTATCTTGTTGTTTAACAATGCCGTAGGTTCCCCGTTCAGGATCGCTTTTAATTTCTAAATTATTGGGATTGATAGGAATGTCATTGAGCACAAGATAGTGATTAACGGCCCCGGATTTATTAACTTCTAAATGGGCTTGGGCGGTTAATATTTCTTTGTTCTTAGCATAGGTATATAAATGTCCGTCATCAATTAAGTGATGGGAGGATTTTTGGGCTTGACTCGATTGCAATTGCCAACCGGGCAAGGGAACATCCTGGGGATAGGGGACAGTTTTGGCAACAGGCGGAGCATCTTTATCAATGCCAGGACGGGCTAAGGTCATACCGGCTTGGGCTAAAACGGCGATCGCCAATACGGCTAAAAAACCGAGGCGTACGTTAGAAGGGGTTGGGGCAGAGTTGTCTATATTTTCCATAACATTATGGCTGGTTATTAATTAAATCATTAATTATTGATTATTCATGGTTCTGATTGAGGTGTTTACCCCTTGCTGTATGAGGATGGTTCTCCCAGATTACGAACATAGGCAAACCAACAGAATGCCCCGAATAAACACACCGAAACAATGGCAAAGGATAGACTCCCATCTTCACCATGCCAATACTCAAACGCTTGGCGATCGCCGGCATTGACAAAAACTGCCAACATCGTAATCCGCACAACATTGATCAAAAACCCAATCGTAGCAGCAAGGACTAAGCTAATTATCTTCTGGACATGGCTAATGGGGACAAGGAAAAAGAATAGAAACGCCACACATACCATCAAAATGACACTTTCTTCCCCGGAACATGCTCCTAATACCTGAATTCTTCCCTGGGGTAACGTAATAAAAAAACCATCTCGATAGGTTTCAAACCCAATTATATAAAGAACACTATTGGCAAATTTGGCAGTGAGGAGGGTAAGGTTAATGGACTGTAAGAAAATTGACACAGCTTTTGCATAAATGAGTAGGCCAGAAATAACAATTTCACGCCAATAGGATTTAACCGATTTGATGCCTGAGGCCATCACAACAATGCCAATTGTACCGATAAAAGGCAACAATCGCATACTAAAATCGCTGGTTCCCTCAATATTCCTTAGCAAAATTAAGATTAGCAAAACACCACCGAACACGGAGGAAAATAAATTGCTTTGGAAAGTTAATCCCCCACGGCGATCCCAGATAACCGAAAACAGGGTTAACCACATCAGTAGGGCGAGGCTAAACAGGTTTTCACTATGGGCTTTTTCGATAATTATTAGATTTAATGCCCCTAGCCCCACAAATAACGTTACTATCCAAAATTCAACTTGGCGAGCAGATTGAGTCCACCACTTTAGGTCAAGGGCTTTGTTAATATCGATCATAGTTAACGATAGAGATAATTCAATTGAAAGGATTGCTTAAAATCACATTTAAAATAGGGGAAACTGATCAGAAAATGTCCATAGTCTAGCAATTATTAATTGATTTGATTAATATGGACAAAATCTTGCAAAGCTCCCAGGGGACAGAAGGTTAGATCGGCAGTAGTTGAAAGATCAAGGAATTAATAAAGCCTAAAAGTAAAGCCCCCATCAAGGCACTCCAAAACCCCCACTTCAAGGAAAATCCATCGACTAGGAGGGCGCCGAGGGAAAAAATAACAGCATTGATGATCACAGAGAATAAACCAAAGGTCAGAAAGGTGATGGGAAAGGCAAAAAAGGCTAACACCGGACGCACAAAAGCATTAAGCAATCCAATCACGATCGCCGAAATGAGGGCTTTTTGAAAACTGCTAATTTCTACCCCCGTCGGGAGTTTAGAAATGATTAATAGACTCACTGCGGTGACTAACCACGTAACCAATAGGGACACTAAATTCATAAAACCTCCACCCAAGATGCGTAAAATCGTCAGGAAATGACCCCATCATAAACCGTGACCGCCATTCTTTGTGTCCTGGCTATCCTGACATTGAATCAAACCAAACTGAGTGAATCGTTACAGTTTAGTCGGCTTAGCCTAGGGAGAATGGAAGGACAAGACGAGGACGTTATGAAACCGCACATTATTGTTTGTGGGCTGGGGCAAACAGGCTATCGCGTGTTTAGTTTGTTAAAGCGGCAGGGGGCGGCGGTGATTGGTATTTCCGATGTGCCCATTGCCAATGAAGACCCGAGCCAATTGATTATTGGGGAATTGCGATCGCCGGAAACGCTGACCTTGGCCAATATTCAAACCGCCCATACCCTCGTCCTGACTAACAATGATGATGCCCTCAATTTGGCAATTTTGACCCAAGCGCGGATCATGAATCCCCGCATTCGCATTGTCAACCGCTTATTCAATCAAACGTTGGGTAAGCGATTAGATTCGACCCTGCCCGACCATGTCAGTTTAAGTGTTTCTGCCCTAGCAGCACCGATTTTTTCCTTTGCGGCCCTGGGCAATGAGGCGATCGGGCAACTGCGGTTATTTGATCAAACCTGGCCCATCCAAGAGGTGGTGATTACAGTAGATCATCCCTGGCTGGGCATTCCCCTCTCGGCATTGTGGGACGACCCCCAACGGATGTTGATTTATTATTTACCGGCCAATAGTGAAACGGATTTGGTGACTGCCGTTGATACCGGTCAGGTGTTGTCGGTGGGGGATCATCTCATCGTGGGTCAAAAACCCCAACGTCGTCAAAAACGGCGATCGCCCTGGCGGCGGGCATCGAAACTGATTACCAATCTGCGGCAATACCAACGCTATATCCAACAAGTGGTTTGGGTGATGTTATTTTTGTTGCTGATGATTTTCACCGCCACCTTTACCTATGTTTGGATTAATCAAAAAATTTCCTTGGTGGATGCGCTATATTTTTCCGTGGGCATGATTACGGGGGCGGGGGGCAAGGAGGAGGTGGCGGAAAAAGCCCCCGATGTGATCAAAGTGTTTACTGCGGTGATGATGATCGCTGGGGCAGGGGTAATTGGCATTTGCTATGCCCTGTTGAATGACTTTATTTTGGGGAGTCGCTTCAAACAATTTTTAGACGCCGCCAAGTTACCCAATCGCCACCATATTATTCTCTGTGGTTTAGGTGGGGTGGGTATCGCCATCATTGAAGAGTTACTCAACCAAGGTCACGAAATTGTGGCGATCGAAAAAGATGGGGACAATCGGTTTCTACATACTGCCCGATCCTTGGGGGTTCCCGTCATTGTCGAAGATGCCCGCTTAGAAACCACCTTAGCCGTGGCCAATTTGAGTAAAGCCGCCGCCATTTTGGTAACCACCAGTGATGACACGGTTAATTTAGAAATTGGCCTCACCGCTAAGGCGATCGCCCCCCGGTTGCCGGTGGTATTACGGTGTCGGGATGCCCAATTTAGTCAGTCCCTCCAGGAAATTTTTGGCTTTGAAACCGTCCTCTGTCCCGCCGAGTTAGCCACCTATTCTTTCGCAGCGGCGGCGTTGGGGGGCAAAATTCTGGGCAATGGCATGACCGATGATTTACTGTGGGTGGCGTTGGCCACGTTAATTACGCCCAACCATCCTTTTTGTGGCAAATTGGTCAAAGTCGCAGCCCAAAAAGCGGACTTTGTGCCGTTATATCTGGAGCGCACGGGTATGACGATTCATAGTTGGCAACTCCTGGAAACGCCCCTTTCCTCCGGGGATGTGTTGTATCTAACCATGCCGGCCACGGGCTTAGATCAACTCTGGCGTCTACCCAGTGATGCCCCCGATCCCCTAGATTCTTTTTTGGTTTAGCTAGCGGCGGGCGGCGTCAGATGTTCTTCGATGAAATTGGTATAAACATCACCGGCTAAAAAAGCGGGGGTCTGCAAAATTTGTTGATGGAATTCCAACGTCGTGGGCACGCCAGTTATCGCACATTCCCGTAACGCCCGTCGCATCCGCTTAATTGCAGTAGGGCGATCGCCGCCCCAGACAATCAGTTTGCCAATCAAGGAATCATAATATGGCGGAATCTCGTAATCGGTATAAACATGGGAATCCATGCGGACACCGGGCCCCCCAGGGGGAAGGTAAGCGCTGATTTTGCCGGGATGGGGACGGAAATTTTGTTTAGGATCTTCAGCGTTAATGCGACATTCAATGGCATGGCCCCGAAACTCAATATCCGACTGACGGAAGCGTAACTTTTCCCCCTGGGCAATGCGAATCTGTTCCGCAATCAGGTCATGGCCCGTAATCATTTCCGTTACCGGATGTTCTACCTGGATTCGAGTATTCATTTCCATAAAATAAAATCCGCCATTGCTATCCACCAGAAATTCCACTGTGCCCGCCCCGACATAATTAATCGACTTAGCCGCTTTAACCGCCGCATCCCCCATTTTTTTACGGAGTTGGGGGGTTAAAAAAGGACTCGGTGCTTCTTCTAGCAATTTTTGGTGACGGCGCTGAATGGAGCAATCCCGTTCCCCCAAATGCACCACGTTGCCATAACTATCGGCCAGAATTTGAAACTCGATATGGCGGGGTTTTTCGATGAATTTCTCTAAATAAACCCCCGGATTACCAAAGGCCGCTTCCGCTTCCCCCTGGGCCGCTTGGAACAAACGGATAAACTCTTTTTCTTCCCGCACCAAGCGCATTCCCCGACCGCCCCCCCCAGCCGTGGCTTTAATAATGACG
>JBJOGT010000258.1:0-3279 GCA_046048115.1 Cyanobacteriota bacterium
CCATTGGCTCGTTCCATTCTGACCTAACGCCGTTCTAATCCACAATAGGGAACTGCTTTTTCTGGATTTTTTGAGGTATTTATCCTGTCTTTAGCAATGTCTCAGCCCCTTCTTAGAAAACCTGGGCACAATGTTAGGTGGCTTTGACATTGACAGGATTACAACGGGGAATAACTGTGATGCGACTACAAGCTGGGCTGTCCATAGTATTACTGGTGGGTCTGATCGGAACTGGATGTTTAGGCACAAAACAAATTGACTCAGGCTATGATGGGGCGGGCAGTGCTATCCATGCTCAGTCAGGGCAAGGGCTTGACTCCCAGGTTTATGCAGAGGTACTGATTACCTATGTTGATGATCAAGGCAGGGTTAACTATCCCCAGTTGCAGCAAAATCGCCAAGGGTTAGATCGGTATTTACAGGCGATCGCCAATGTGCCCCAGGCCAGCTATGAGCAGTTTTCTGCACCGGAAAAAATTGCCTTTTGGATCAATGCGTACAATGCCATTACCCTGAAATCTATTATTGATCAAACTCCCCTTAAAACCAGTATTCGGGACATTCCGGGGGTCTGGAAATGGCGTAAACATCCCGTAGCGGGTCAATCCCTGACCCTAGACAACATAGAACACGACATTCTCCGCCAGCAATTTAATGAACCCCGTATCCATGGGGCCCTAGTCTGTGCGGCAAAAAGTTGTCCTCCCCTGCGTCAGGAACCCTACGACGGCGATCGCCTAGACGCACAATTACAGGATCAAACCAATCGCTTTTTGCACCATCCCCAGGGATTTCACCTTGATCAAGCCAATAAAACAGTTTATCTTTCCTCAATTTTTCAATGGTTTGGTCAGGATTGGCAAAAAAGCTTTCAACCCCAACAAGGGTTTCAGGGGAATGACAAAGAAAAGGCCGTCCTGAATTTTATCAGTAATTATCTACCGCCCTCCCAACAAACCTTTTTGCAAAACGGTGAGTATCAAATTCAGTATTTTGACTACGACTGGTCATTAAATCAACAACCATAAATGAGCCGTTCATGATCCGTCAAATTAGCCAGCGTCAGATCCTCCCCAGCCGACAAACTACCCAATGTTAAAATTCCCCTCAATACTCCGTTTGCCTCTGCGTCGCCGCAGTTACCGTTTTTTAATGATCTGTTTAACCATTAACGTCGGTCTCTTATTTAGTCTGGTCAATAGATCTGTGGCCCAATCATCCCCATTGAGCAGTGGATTCCATCCCCAACAGATGCTGCAAGCCAGTTTAACTTGGATCGATAGCCTGGGGACTCCAGCGGCGATCGCCTTTATTGGTCTTTATGCCCTGGCCACCATCGCCCTCTTTCCCGGATCGATTTTAACCATCGGCGGCGGGATTTTATTTGGAGTCGTTTGGGGATCGATTTATGTCTTTGTGGGGGCCACCCTAGGTGCCACAGGGGCTTTTCTCGTGGGACGTTATTTGGCTAGGGATTGGGTTCAGCAAAAAATCGAACAATCTCCCAAATTTAAGGCGATCGACCAAGCAGTGAAACGGGAAGGGCTAAAAATTGCGGTTTTAACCCGCCTTTCCCCCGTTTTCCCCTTTGTGTTCTTAAATTATGCCTATGGCATTACCGGGGTTAGTTTGAGGGATTATGTTTGGGGCTGCGTGGGTATGATCCCTGGCACCGTGCTCTATGTTTACATTGGTTCCCTTGCAGGGGATTTAGCCAGTCTGGGAACCGAAGCTCCAACCGGCAATCCCTGGCTGCAATGGGCTGTGCGTTTACTCGGCTTGGTCGCTACCATTGGCGTCACCGTTTACATCACCAAAATTGCTCGCCAGGCCCTAACGGCGGAAATTTCCCCGGAATCCCCCCTGGACGAGGGTTAAAGGGCTACCATTCGTTATCGGTTAATCGGAAGTCCCTGTTTAGGTAAGGTATTGGTGGTGACGGAGAAAGTATTTAGTCGGTTAACGGTTAAGATTTATTAATCCTTAAGTATTGCGTGAGTCTCTGCCTTGTCAGATTCGTTTTACATCCATAGCCATGACGGAATTCTCCCCTAGTCAGCATTGGTTAGAAATCGGCACCATTGTGGCCGCCCACGGCATCCAAGGTGAGGTTAAGGTGCTATCTAGTTCAGACTTTCCCGAACGGTTTTTAACCAAGGGCAAACGCTGGGTTAGAAAGACGGAAAGGGAAGCGCCCCGTTTATTGCAACTTAAACAAGGAAAAACGGTTCCCGGCAAAAATCTTTATATTTTGAAATTTGCCGAAATTGCCGACCGCAATCAGGCCGAAACCTTCATCGGTCAAACGTTGTTGATCCCCGCCACCGATCGCCTACCGTTGGAGCCGGGGGAATACCACATTGCGGATCTGCTGGGTCTGATTGTTTATGACCACCAGAGTGGCGATCGCCTGGGAGTGGTGACAGATTTTTATAGTGCTGGTAATGATTTGTTAGCCGTTGCCTTGGATGAGCCTGTGGGCAAACAGGTGTTAATTCCCTTCGTCGAGGCCATCGTGCCAGTGGTCAATTTAGACGGCGATCGCCTAGAAATTCAGCCTCCACCAGGGTTGCTAGACCTATAAAGCAATTGTTTATCTGTTTAACTGCCAATGATTCCCCGTAACTTTTCCACCCAATCCAACAGAGCATAGCCATTGGTACGGTAACTCAGCGGATGGGCAATGAGGCGGGCGCTACTTTCAAACAACACCTCAATTTCAATCAAGCCATTTTCCCTTAACGTTCGACCCGTTGAGACCAAATCGACAATCGCCTCGGACATCCCCGTAATCGGGCCTAATTCCACCGACCCATACAACGGAATAATTTCCACCGGCAAATCCAGACGCCGAAAATGTTCCACGGCACAATAGACAAACTTGGAAGCCACCTTCCCGTGGGGCGGCAAATCCACCGATCGCCGATAGGGACTTTGTTGGGGAACCGCTACGGATAAACGACAATCCCCAAAGGCAAGATCGGCCAAATGGGCCACCGCCGGTTTTTTTTCCCGCAAAATATCGTAACCCACAATCCCCAATTGAGCTTGGCCATACTCCACATAAACGGGCACATCCCACGCCCGCACCAGTAATGCCTTCGCGGTTTGGGTGGGATCGATCACTTGTAATTGGCGATTTTTAGGGTCTAATAAAGCGGAAAAATCCAGGCCAATCCGTTGAAATTGTTCAATACTATCCTGCAGTAAGGAGCCTTTGGGTAGGGCAATGGTAAGCATAATAATTGTTTAAGATTGACCAGATTTTTTAGGATCATT
>JBJOGT010000259.1:0-3015 GCA_046048115.1 Cyanobacteriota bacterium
ACCACTAATGGAATTCACAATTAGAACCGCCACCACCACCGCCACCAACTCAAAGGGGTTGAAATTTAAATCCATGGGTTGACCGATCGCCCAGCCGAGAAGAACCAAGACGGGCGCGACAAAAAAAGCAATTTGTAAGCTGGATCCCATCACCACCGACATCGACAAATCCATTTTGTCCTTCATCGCAACGGTTACCGCTGTGGCATGTTCCGCCGCATTACCAATGATGGGTAATAAAATAACGCCGGTAAATAAGGCTGTTAAGCCCAAAGACTCCGTCGCCACCTCCAACGACTCCACCAACAATTCCGACTCCAACGCAACCCCCAACGTCACCATCAACAACACCCCCGTCCACAATAAAAAATTGGGTTTTTCGGTTTCAGCACCGTCATTATCGACGCCCCCATTCTCCGACTCCCCCTCACTTTCCACCACACCCACATCATACAAATAAGCATGGGTTTTCATGGAAAATAGCAACGTTAAGCCATAAACCCCAATCAAAACAAGCGCCACTGCCACGGATAGATTCTGGACCACGGATTCAGAAATTCCGCTAGACGTGTATTGCAACGCCGTCGGTAACAAAATCGCTACGACCCCCAAATTCATTGCCGACGCATTCAAACGGGCCGCCACCGGCTGAAATTTTTGCTCCTTAAACCGCAATCCCCCCAATAGGGCCGCAAACCCCATTACCAAGAGTAAGTTGCCGATAATTGACCCCGTGATTGTGGCCTTGACCACATCAATCAATCCTTCCTTGAGGGCAATGTAGGCCAAAATTAATTCCGTAGCATTGCCAAAGGTGGCATTGAGCAACCCGCCCAGGTTAGGGCCGACCACCACTGCAATTTCCTCTGTTGCTGTCCCCATAAAGGCTGCTAAGGGCACGATCGCCAGACCGGCCAAAATAAACACCGTTGTTTCTCCCCACTCGAACCAATGGGCTGCCAAGGATAGGGGGCAAAAGACCAATAGGACTAAGAAAATTTTATTTTTGTTGGACATATTTGTTTGGCCATAGTTTAGGAAAACAGGATGGTTTATCCCCCAGGGAATCGGTACTTGATGACGATTCTGCCCAGTCTGCTCGACTAATATTAGCTTGCTTGAGAATTTTTACTGATCCAACGTCTTCTAACAATGGTTTGGGGCCAGTCAAAATAGTTGGGCCCAGGGAAGGGCGCGATCGCCATCTTTAGGATTGCTCAGACATGACTCTATCCCAACTGCTGTTCCAAATAATGCGGAACCCGGGACTTGAACCCGGAAGTCCTTACGAACACTAGAACCTGAATCTAGCGCGTCTACCAATTCCGCCAGTTCCGCTTGCGGTGGTTTGAATTCCGAATTATTATCATCCCCCAGGGGCGGCGGCACGTCAAGATTACGGTGGAACTTTTTCCGTTTGATCCTCTTCATAGGGTGCTAGCTTGACCGACTAAACCCCATCGTTTTTTGTAAACTAAATGTTACAAATTGACTTATATGGGATAGGATGTTAAGCATATTTGCCTAGGGTAGGATAATTGCTTTACTTCACCAGAGCAAGCCCCCATCAGGTAAGCATAGCAATGACATCTGGGTTAGCCATGACTCGGATTTACGTTTTGGTGGTGTGAGCAGCGGCATCGCGTTTAAATCCCCTAACGATTGCAGAATTGCTATAAATTTTGTCCCTTTTTGTTGGAGGTATTTAAAACCCGTGGTTCAACTCGCAACTCCCACCGCTCCCGAAACGACTGAAGAAACCCAGGCTGTTATTGAAATTGAAGGCCGTGCCTCCCTGAGTGGGGAAGTGCGCATCAGTGGGGCTAAAAATTCAGCTTTAGCAATTATGGCGGGGACAATTCTCTGCTCCGATAATTGTCAATTAACCAATTTGCCGGCCCTTGCGGACATTGGCAAGATGTGCCAGATTTTGTCGGCGATCGGGGTGAAATTACAACGGAACGGCGATAAATTGGTGGTCGATGCCCAGGATGTTGGTTCGGAACCGGCTCCCTATGAACTCGTGTCCCAGTTGCGGGCGAGCTTTTTTGTCATTGGCCCCTTACTTGCCCGTTTAGGCATGACCAAAGTGCCTTTGCCCGGTGGGTGTGCCATCGGAGCCCGCCCGGTAGATTTACATGTGCGGGGCTTACATGCCATGGGTGCAGATGTGCGGATTGAACATGGGGTGGTTCATGCCAGTGTGAAAGGCAATCGTCGTCGTTTGACCGGGGCCAAGATTTATTTGGACTATCCCAGCGTGGGAGCCACGGAAACGATTTTAATGGCGGCGACCTTGGCAGAGGGGGAAACCATTATTGACAATGCTGCCCGAGAACCAGAAATTGTTGATTTGGCCAACTTCTGCCGTTCCATGGGGGCCCAAATTAAGGGGGATGGTTCCAGCAAAATTATTATTAATGGGGTCGATCGCCTCCATAGCACCGATTTTCCCATCATCCCTGACCGCATTGAAGCGGCGACGTTCCTCTGTGCCGGGGCCATTACCCATTCCGAAATTAGCTTGTTCCCCGTTGTCCCGGATCACCTCGCTTCGGCGATCGCCAAATTGCGCGAAATTGGCCCCGAAGTGGCGATCGATGCCCCGGATCGGATTCGTTTGATTCCCAAAGCCTTACGGGGAACGGACATTGAAACCCTACCCTATCCCGGTTTTCCCACCGATATGCAAGCCCAATTTATGGCGCTCTTGGCCGTAAGTGAAGGTAGTAGTGTGGTCACGGAAACGGTGTTTGAAAATCGTTTGCAACATGTGGCGGAATTGCAACGGATGGGGGCCAACATTAAACTCAAAGGCAATGCGGCCTTTATCCAAGGTGTTCCCTTTTTATCCGGTGCGCCGGTCATGTCCACGGATTTACGGGCCTCGGCGGCGTTGGTGATTGCAGGCCTAGCTGCCGAAGGCAAAACCATTGTCCAAGGTTTAAAACACTTAGATCGAGGTTATGAGGACATCGAAGGCAAATTGCGGAAACTGGGTGCTAAATTAAATCG
>JBJOGT010000260.1:0-3448 GCA_046048115.1 Cyanobacteriota bacterium
GATGGCGTAACACTGGTAGGGAGAAATTGTGTTGGTAAACTTTGACTAGGAAAACTAATTGTTTGGGGAGATTGAATCAGCCGATCGCCTAAATTATTAACATTGGGAAAGCTGGGAACACTAACTGTTGTCGTCGTTGTGGGGAAACTAATCGAGGTTTGTGGCGTTAAGGTTGGCGGGGAAATATTGGGGCGGGAAAGACTGGGGCGGGAACTCGGTAAGGCGATTTTGGGGGCCGTAACTTGTGGCCGGGCAAAAGTAGGAACATTAACCGGCTGGGCTTGGGCAATGGTGATTAGAGCCAGGTTACCCGATAGGCTGATTATTAGTAAAAGAATGTTTTTCATGGCCGATTCTCGAAAAATAAAGTTCAAGATTTCTTGGTGGACAAATAGCGTTGCCACATTTGGCGAAAGGCAGTTTCTAAGGCTTGGGTTAGGTCTTCTCCATCTAACAGTGCCGAGGCTTGCAGACGTTGCCGGAGAGTTTGGCGGAGCAGGGCGAGGTAATCAGGTCGGGCCACAAACTGGACGGCTTTAGCGATGTAATCTTCGGAATTAGTCGTGATAAAGTCATCAAGACCCACCGTTGTTAAAATCGTCGTACTCATACGCTCCATTTTTTTCTGTCCCGCTAAAGTGAGGGTAGGAACCCCCATCCAGAGGGCTTCGCAGGTGGTAGTACATCCTGTATAAGGCATCGGATCTAAATGTAAATCGACTTGGTTGTAAAGATTGAGATGGTCCTGATAGGGACTGTTGCGATACACAATGACCCGTTGGTGTTCAATGCCTAACTTGAGAAAACTTTCGATCATCAATTGCGGACTATAGCGAGGATCAGAGCATTTCAGCAAAAGCCGCGATTCTGGAACTTGCTTTAAAATTTCACTCCAAATTTGGACGGTTTCGGGGGTGAGTTTACGGGAGGCATTGAATGAACCAAAGGTAATTACCCCCAAGTGGGTTTGGGGTAAGGGGCCAATGGGCGGTGCCACAGGGGGGGGGCTATAGCTGATATAACAACGGGGTAAACGCCAAATTTCTTCCACCGCAGTTTCCGTCGTCTCCGGGGGATGAATGTAATGATCGGTAATCCAATAGTCGATAGTGGGTAAGCCTGTAGTGGCGGGATATCCCAAATAGGTAGCCTGAATCGGGGCGGGTTTCATGCCAAACACGGCCAGACGATTTAAGAGGGTATGACCAGATAAATCCACCAAAATGTCAATTTGATCTTGTTGAATTTGGGACGCCAAAGCTGCATCGTCTAGATCTAGGGTGTCCCGCCATTGCTCACAGAGATCTTTCAAGGTTTCTGTAAAATCGTCGGGGTCCTCCACCTGAGCGTAGGCATAAATTTGGATTTGGTCGGGATGGTGGTGCTCAAAGATAGGCTTCATGAAGAAACTCACCGAATGGCGTTTGAAGTCGCCGGAAACAAATCCTATGCGTAGGGGTCGATCAGAGTTACTGACATTTGGGTATTGGGTACATTGGGATAACCCTTTGGCAACAACGTGATTGTCGTACCAAACCTGGGAAACCTGAACTAAATCTTCAGAACTGACTTCCTTCATTGCACTGAGGTTAGCCAAAAGATGGGAATGGTACAATGGGTTTTCGGGGCAATTTTGGACGGCTTGATTTGCATAAACCACCGCTTCTTTCAATCGGCCTTGATAAACGTAGCAGATGGCGAGGTTATGGTAAGCCATGGAATTTTGTTCATCGAGCTTAAGGGCCTGATTCAGCAAAGCAATGCCCTCCTGAAATTCTCCTCGTTGACTAAAAAGGGCGGCTAAATTGACGAGGGCTTCTGGATGCTCCGGTTTTAAGGTTAAGGATTTTTGGTAATAACGAATGGCCTGTTGCGGCCTTTTTTCCTTAGTGGCAATTAGGGCTAAATTAAAATAAACAGAGTAGTTGTGGTCGTCAATTTCTAGCGCCAGATGATAACAATCTTTGGCAAATTCATAATTTTTTTCATCAAAAGCTTTCCCGCCGGTACTGCTGAGATAGCTGGTTAAATTTTGCAGTAATTCAATCTCTTCCTCACTGAAGCGATCCTTTGCTGCGGTTATTTCTCCTTTCTGTTCTAGGGTTTTAACCAGCCAGTACCGGGCTAGTTGATCCTGAGGATTTTGGCGCAAAATACGCTCTAAGTAGACTTCAGCTTGGGAAAAGTTTTTTTGGACTCGATTTAAGTTTGCCAAACTCAGTAAACTTTTAGCATTGTTAGGATCGGCGTGCAATGCCTGCTGGTAATAGGTCATTGCTTCAGTGTCTTTTTTTTCTGCCTCTGTCAGTTTACCGAGGGCTAGCAGCGCTTGAATTTCCTGGGGATTAAGTTTAATTGCTTCTTGGTAAAAAGGCTTGGCTTCCCTCTCTTTTCCCCGTTCCCGCAGTTGCTCCCCAAGGATAAATAAAAGTTGGGCTGCGCCTTGAGGATTGCGGAGACGAAGAGCAAGTACCCCGTGGTCATGGGCGGTTTTGAGCCAGTCCCCAAGGCGATCGCCGAGATGATCCACCAAAAGTTCGGTCGTATCTTGGAAAATTTTTTGCCAAGCCTCCGTTGGCGTCGTTTCAAACAATTCCCCAAGGCGTTGGTCGTAGTCTTCTTCATTGGTGCTGAACCAAACCAACCGAGAGGGCCGCAGGAATATCATCAGCAGTAGCTGTTGGGCGGGGGGCAAAGGGTCGGAAATGGGGGATAATTTAGAGCCAAACCCCTTAGAGGAAGTAATTTGTTTCGGTGCAGGTAAAGGATGAACGGACAGAAGTTCTTGTAATGTTTTCTTGGTAGTGGTTAGGCCTAAAAAATTAGAGATTTCCTTAATAATGGGCTTCGGACGTTCCAGCAGTTGGGAAAAATTGAGCAAATGGGTTTGGCGTTGGTTTAACCAAGCATTGTCCCCTTGGGTCAGCCACAGTTCCAGCAGAATATGACTAAAGGGGGTTTTTCCCTGGCTCAGTTCTTCCGCGGCCAGCTTCAGTGGGTCGCCGTAGAGGAAAACATGGCGATGGTGTGATTGGGCTAAATATTTTTGGCTTAAATCCCCCCAGAATCGATAACCTATCAGTCTGGTTTTTTCAGAGGGTTGCATCAGGGATAGGTAGTTATCCAAATCGCTGGCACTGGTACAGACTTTACCTTCGGTGGGTGTTTCTCCCTGGGTTAGTAAGAACTGGCAAGCCTGATAAAGCCAATGCCGCCACTGGGGTGCCATAGCGCCCGCAAAAATGACAGGGGTTGAGTGATCTGCCTTTGGTTGTTCTGTTTTTAACCCTTGGATGGTTGCCAAGAGGACGTTGGACACCGTCTGGGCCATGGTATGCCAAGAAAAGCGTGCCGCTTGTTTGAGACCGGCTTCAATTAAACGTTGGCGAACGGAGGTTTTTTGCACATCGCACAGTGCTTCATTCATTGCTGCTACGTCTTGGTCTCC
>JBJOGT010000261.1:0-15302 GCA_046048115.1 Cyanobacteriota bacterium
ACAGCCCAACTTGAAGACAAAATGGCAGAATTACAAGAGCTTTACCAGATGAAAGCCGTCTTTGTCCAAGCCATTTCCCATGATTTACGGACTTCCGTCATGGGCCTACTGATGGTCTTACAATCCCTCCAAACTAGCCCCGAGGACACCGTTAGCCTGGCCCGCCCCATTTTAGATCGTCTTATTCAAAGCGGCGATCGCCAATTAACCCTGCTCAATGCCCTATCCGAAGAACAGTCCCCCGGTGGTCGTCCCCTCAATTTACAGCGAGAATCCATCCCATTGATCGCCTTTTTAAATCAACTTATCGAACACTGGCAATCTCGTTTCGATCAACACCACGTTAACCTCACCGTCCAATGTCCCGAAACCATCCCCCCTGTTAACGGTGATCGGCATTATCTCCGCCAAGTATTTGATAATTTATTGGGCAATGCCCTCAAACATAATCCCCCCGGCATTGCCTTGACCCTGAATGTAAAACCCGAAGTCCAAGTCGTCCGTTTTACCCTCAGCGATACCGGCAAGGGAATGCCCTTGGATCAGTGCCAAAATCTCTTCCGACTGTATCTCCGCAACCGCCATAATCACCGACTAACGGGGATCGGTCTCGGTTGTTATCAATCGCGGCAAATTATTGAAGCCCATGGTGGCCAAATTGGAGTCAGTAGCACCCCAGGCAAGGGATCACAGTTTTGGTTCACCCTTCCCATCCTTTTTCCCTAGGGGGGGCGGCGTGGGCCTTGGGAGAAATATGAATCTTGCCATCAACGGAGTAACCCCACAAAAAGCCGACAAGGTTATTGGCCAGGGGCGGTAAAGGTTAGGAGAACTGGTAAATTAAGAACCATGGCATTAGGAATCTCTCCATCCATCAGGCTTAAAATTAGCTAGATTAACTAGGCTAGCTACTCTAGCTCGTTGCTCTACTCAGTTCAAGAACTTTTATGGTTGCTTTACCAAAACGCTTCGTTCGCTGGTTCTGGTCCCTCGGTTTAGGTTCCCTGGCTACTCTCTTCACCCAATTACCGGGTAAAACCGCCGACAATATTTTTTTCACCTATGGTCCGATTAAGTTAACTGTAAAAGTCGCATCTCTGGAAAAATTTGTCAAAACGGGTGAAGTGGACTCTAACCTAGCATTTTTGTTTAATTTAGTCGGGGCATCAGCGACGGAGCGAGATAAATTACGGGAAATGATGCAGTTCAAGGCTGATGTTGATCCCCTGGTGATTAGTCGCTTTTTCAACAGTAGCGTTGGAGAAGATTTACTAGAGCGGGCTGGGTATATTCTTAATTCCCCCTGGGGGAGTAATGGTTTGTATGGTATTCGGGGGGCATTAATTCAGGCCGCGATGGATCCCCAAAACGGTTTAACGTTACTGAATTTTATTGAGAAATATCCCACTGATATCCATTTAGACGGCGAAATCCTTGAAGAACGGGCAAAAGCGGTGGATTTGGTGGTCAGAGCGACGGACTATTTTGTTAAGGATATCGCGGTATTGTCGGCAGCGGAGGCAAAAACCGATCCCCCCATTGATCCTGGTCAGTTGGCTAAAAATAATCCCACCAAACCTGGTCCCTATGGCGTTGTCCCTAAAGAGACTTGGCATCTGGTGGATCAAAGTCGAGATCGCCACTTTTATGTGGATGTGTATCGTCCCCAGCGTTGGAAGGATGGCCAAACCCCAGTGGTCATTGTTTCCCATGGGTTAGCTTCCCGTCCCGACGACTTTGATCAAATTGCCGAAAAACTTGCCTCCTACGGCTTTTTTGTTGCCTTGCCCCAACACCCCGGCAGTGATTTTTCCCTGGCCCAAGCATTTTTAGAAGGAGAAGCTCGCAAACCTTATCTGGTCACAGATTTTATCGATCGCCCTAAGGATATTAGTTTTTTGATTGACGAACTAGAACGGCGTAACCAAGGGGAATTTCAGGGACGCTTAAACCTGACCGAAGTGGGGATGGGGGGCCATTCCTTTGGGGGCTACACGGCTTTGGCGATCGCCGGGGCCGAAATTGATTGGGAGTATTTGGCCAAGGAATGTGTGCTGGGGGAGGGCGTACCTAACACGGCTCTGTTACTGCAATGTGATGCCCTTACTTTACCCCAGGAAAACTATCAATTCCGGGACCCCAGGGTAACGGCGATCGTGGCGGCCAATCCTGTTAATAGTGCAGTTTTTGGCATTAAAGGCCTCAAGCAAGTGACGATTCCTGTGGTGATGATGGGGGGCAGTTATGATCCCGCCACCCCCTTTGTTTTGGAACAAGCCCGTTCCTTTCCCCGGTTAAGCAGTCAGGAAAAATACTTAACCTTAATGGAAGGGCAAGCCCATGTGGATTTCTCTAAATTGGATGCCAGCGTTACCAATATTATCCAATCCGTTGATAAAGTCACCCTGCCCGATCCGAACCTATTGCACCAGTATGGCGCATCGATGATTTTGCCCTTTATGCAGGTTCATATTGCCAAAGATGACAGTTATCGACCTTATCTAGAATCGGCGGCGGCCTATGCCCAACTGCTGAGTGAAAACGAGGAGTTTAAGTTTTATCTGATTAGCGAAAAATCCGATGCAGCCCTAATTAAGGACATTCAAGCGTTCCGCCGAGCCAATGGGATTATCCCACCGCCCAATGAGTATCCCTCGCCGCCACTAGTATCGGGCAATCAATAATTCCCAGGAAGGTGGAAAATTGGAGCCTAAGCCAGCACATCAAATAAGACCTGACTCATATATCGTTCCGCCCAAGCTTCCCCAAAGGCTTTTTCCAACACCCGGCGGGTTTTGTCGTTTTTCTGTTGTTGTTGGCAGTAATGGATTTGCCCTTGACGGTGATCGGCCTGTTGTTCAGGGGTTAAAGGCTGAGCGGCGATCTCGCAGAGATCCGCTACGCGGTGCGCCTGTTGGGTATGAATGTGCAAAAAATCCTTGACCCGTTGCACAAATTGATTTTCTTCCTCGGCATTACTCGGTCGGATAAACAAACAATACTCCGAAAAAATTTCGCCCCAGGGGGGTAACTCCCGCGCTTGTTCAAAATTGGGTTTGGGTAACTGACTTAATTCCTGCTGATACGCCGGTGGTAATTGGCGAGTCTTTTGGGTAGGGGATAAATCGGCGATCGCCGCACTAACACCAGCGGGGCCAGCCACAATATCACAACCAAACAGAGGCAACCCATAAAGCGGTTCGGGGAACATTACACAATGGAGAATATCCAGCCCCTTGCCGACCTTGGCCAACTCCAAGTGCATTTTGCGAAACTGGGGCGTTTGAAAACAGCGATTCTCAATCACTAATTTTTCCCCCTCTAACCGTCCTTCCACATAGCCCAAATCCTCCGGCAAGGAAAAAGGACTGAGGGCCAGGGTCTGCCAACTCTCCACAATTACCTGGGCCAACCGTTGAATCATCGGGTTCAAGGTCGGTGTCAGGGCAGACGCCGCTAAGTCAAGATCAATCCCAGCCATAACTAAAACCAGCAAAAATAATAACGTGAAACCTTAAGCCGACTCTGAATCTTCCTCATCCGTCAACAATTCCAAGCAATAACCCGCCCCATAAACCGTTTTAATAAAGCGGGGGCGACGGGGATTGGGTTCCAGTTTGGTGCGTAGATGGCGGATGTGGACCCGAATCGTTTCAATGTCGTCATCCGGTTCATAGCCCCATACCTCCCGCAGAATTTCACTGGGGGCGACGGTTTGACCGTGACGTTGCAACAGGCAATGCAGCAGTTCAAATTCCAAATGGGTCAACTTGATGTGCTTGCCAAACCAGATAGCTTCAAACCTTTCGGGAACGAGGGTCAGCGGCCCTTGGTTGAGAATTTCAGAATGCTTGGCCGCCTGGGGAATGCGGTCAGACCGCCGCAGCAGTGCCCTCACCCTAGCTAACATTTCTTCCACGTCAAAGGGTTTGGTGAGATAGTCATCTGCCCCGGAGTCGAACCCTTGAATTTTGTCCTGAATTTGTCCCAAGGCCGTCAACATCAACACGGGAATATCGGCGGTGCGTTCATCCCGGCGCAGCCGTTGGCACACCGTAAAACCATCGACCTTGGGTAGCATCAAGTCCAACATGATCAAATCCGGTTGGAGTTGGACTGCTAATGCCTGACCTTTGATCCCATCGACGGCTTGTTGGACATCATAGCCAGCCATTTCCAAGTTAATGGAGACTAAATCGGAAATCGCTGGATCGTCGTCAATAATCAGTATTCGAGGCATGCGTTAAAACTAAAAGTTAAATGTTTATTATTAGGGGCAACTCATTGTAAAGATTTTAAAAGGAATGTGACACAGGAATGTTAAAAAGGCCGGGGAATGGGTCGATATTCAACATTTCTTAACCGAGGAGGAGAGTTTATGTCATTATTACACGACAAAAAAAGATCCTTTTATCGCCAACAGCAACCCCCATTTTGTCAAACTCGTCAAGCCAGGGAAGTTCCAAGGCAGGAAACTGCACTATTTGGCATACACTTTCAGATAACTCAGGAGTAGATGGGACATTTCTAACTTAGAACAAGGAGGAATTTCTGTTTGTTGACCATTCTCGAAAATTATCACCGCTTGGTTATTGTCACTGCCAAAACCCGCATCAACCTGATCCACGGGATTGGCCACAATGGCATTCAGTTTTTTACGCTTCAGTTTGGCGATCGCCGGGGTGATAATGTCGTCAGTCTGGGCAGCAAATCCCACAAATAATTGATCAGATCGTTTTTGTTGGGCCAGGTGGGCGATTAAATCAGGAACAGGGGCGAGGGGTAGTTGGGCAGGTAAAGCTTTTTTCGCTAATTTTCCTGGTACGGTGTGGGCGGGCTTCACATCGGCAACGGCGGCGGCCATAATCACCCAATCGGCTTGGGGCACATGACGTTGTAGGCCCTGATCCATTTGGGCGGCGCTAATCACCGGCAGGGCTGTGATCCCCATCGGTGGGACTAAATCCCCAATGGGGCCATGGATGAGGGTTACCGTTGCCCCCCGATCAACTGCGGCCTGGGCTAGGGACAGACCCATTTTGCCCGTGGCCGGATTGCCAATAAACCGCACCGCATCAAGGTATTCCTGGGTTCCTCCGGCGGTAATAACGATATTTTTGCCGGTTAAATCCCGTTCCCCTTGGGTGAATAAGATTGCCTGTAAGCGATCAATGATTTGTTGGGGTTCTGCTAGTCGTCCCTGACCCCGGCGATCGCAGGCTAATAACCCCGCATTGGGGGACAGCATTTGATAACGGCGATCGCCTTGCAGTTGCTTTAAATTATTTTGGACAGCGACCTGTTCCCACATGTCCGTATTCATTGCCGGGGCGAGCAAAATGGGACAGCGGGAAGCTAACACCGTATTGGTCAATAAATTATCCCCTAAGCCATGGGTTAATTTCCCTAGGGTTTGGGCCGTTAAGGGCGCAATTAAAAAAACATCCGCCCATTCTCCTAGCTCAATGTGGAGGGGACGGCAATGAACGGGGTGCCAAAAATCCGCATCGGTGTAGGCGGTGTGGCGGGCCAGGGTGGAAAAGGTCAGGGGGGTGATAAAGTGTTGGGCGGCATCGGTGAGAATAACCCGCACCTCTGCCCCTTGTTGAAACAGTCGGGAAACCACTTCACATAATTTGTAGGCCGCAATGCCCCCACAAATACCCATTAAAATGCGCTTACCCTTTACCATCTACGCTTCATCATAGGGTTCGTTATCCAACAAATACTGATAGGGTTCTACTAACTCTTGGCGATGAAAGGCGATCGCCCGTAGCAAATGCCAATCCTTTAAGCCTTCAAAGGGATCAGTGTAGTCATCATTTTCCAATCGCTGAGCCAGTTGGGCCACGTCGTTGGCAGTTAGGGTGTCTAAATCTTGCTTACTCAGGGTTTGGGCTGACATGGACAATGCTCCTGGGATTAGCGATGGAGAAATCAAAATTTTGATCGTCCTTATTGTAGCGGAATCAATGGAGAAAACCTTGGCCAGATTCCCTTGACAACGCCGGCCTCCTTAATTCGGTTTATCATCTAGGGACATAAAATTAGCGTAAATATTAAACATAATGTCCGAACAATATTTTAATGTAATTATCGAAAAGGACTCGGACGGATACTTCGTTGCTTCCGTCCCTGCTCTTAAAGGTTGTCATACCCAGGCAAAAAGTTACGATCAGCTGATCGAGCGCATTCGAGAAGCGATTGAATTGTGTTTGGAAATGGAAGCGATCCAACCGGAGTCATTGGAATTTGTGGGTATACAGCGGTTAAGCATCAGCAAATGACCAATATTCCGGCGATGACTGGCAAGAGGTGATTTCCGCTTTAAAAAGGGCCGGTTTCACCGTTGCAAGGGTGAAAGGCAGTCATCATTTCTTGGTTAATCCCGATGGGAGAAGGACGGTAGTTCCTGTGCACGGCAAAGAAACGATTGGCAAAGGACTATTCGCGCAGATTCTACGGGACTGCCAGTTAACCGTTAATGATTTTTTAGATCTTCTGTAGAAAGCAAAGCTACTCACTGGGGCGATACCCGTCGATCGCCTTTGCCTCCGGGGAAAAATACCTCTACACTAAGCAGGACATCAATTCATTTACAGTCAGGATCATCGTCATGGAAATTGGCGTTCCCAAGGAAATCAAAGATCAGGAATTTCGGGTTGGTTTAACCCCTGCGAGTGTCCGGGCGTTGGTGGATCAAGGGCATCAAGTATTTGTGGAACAAGGGGCTGGGTTGGGATCAAGTTTTACCGATGGGGCTTATCACCAAGCGGGGGCTACGTTGGTGGAAACGGCGGCCCAAGCTTGGCAACGGGAACTAGTGGTAAAAGTCAAAGAACCCCTGCCCCAGGAATATGAATTTTTAACCCTGCCCAAATTGCTATTCACCTATTTACACCTAGCGGCCGATCGCCGTTTGACAGAAGCGTTATTAACGTCCGGGGTGACGGCGATCGCCTACGAAACAGTGGAATTGGATAATGGTCAATTGCCTTTACTCAGTCCCATGAGTCGCATTGCCGGACGCCTAGCGGTACAGATGGGAGCCCATTACCTGGAAAAACAACAGGGAGGACGGGGGATTTTGTTAGGCGGTGTGCCGGGGGTACCAGCGGGACAAGTCACCATCCTCGGCGGTGGCATTGTGGGTACTGAGGCTGCAAAAATGGCAGTCGGTCTAGGGGCCACGGTTAGTATCCTCGATATCAACGTCGATCGCCTCAACCAACTCGAAGAACTATTTGGATCACGGGTGGATTTACGTTACAGCAGCCGGAGTAATATTGACGCCCTTTTACCCCGCACGGATTTATTGATTGGAGCGGTGTTAGTCCCCGGCAAACGGGCCCCGATTTTAGTGTCCCGGGATCAGGTGGAAACCCTACCCAAGGGGGCGGTAATTTTGGACGTGGCGATCGACCAAGGGGGCTGTGTAGAAACGTTGAAAGTGACCTCCCACAGCCAACCCAGTTATGTGGAGGCCGGGGTTGTCCATGTGGGTATTCCCAATATGCCCGGTGCCACCCCCTGGACGGCCACCCAGGCGTTAAACAACAGCACATTGCCCTATGTGTTACGACTGGCAAATCAGGGGACTAATGCCTGGGTCGATCATTTACCCTTGGCTAAAGGGGTTAATACCCAGACAGGGAAACTCATCCATCCAGCGGTCAAAACGGTCTTCCCCGACTTAGAATAAATCGTTATCTAGAACTGAAGTAAGGGTGATCATTGGTGATGGGTTATGTAGAATGGTGGGTTTTATGAAAACTTGCCTGCCTAACAACTCACCCCGCTTCAACCCTTTTTCTCGAGGCACTTTTGGGAAAAGAGGACTATTACACTCGTCAATTTTTACCACAATTGATTCCTAATGAAGAGAAGTGAGTCAGTATTATTGCAAGATTAATCTATGGCAGTTTAATTTCCCATAAAAAAATCCCTACCCAATGGGCAGGAATTGCATTAATCCTATTCTTCCTGATGGCGATCGCCGTTCCAACGCTCCCATGGATTGATTAGGGGCTAGAGAGAATTCGCCCCCGCAACTACTTCTAACAACTCTTGGGTGATAGCGGCTTGACGGGCTTTATTGTAGGACAAACTCAGCGTACCAATTAATTGACCCGCATTATCACTGGCATTACTCATGGCAGTCATCCGGGCAGCCAACTCACTGGCCGCTGATTCCTGCAACGCCCGCAGTAATTGGTTGGTGTTGTACAACGGCAATAGGGCATCCAGGATTTGGACGGGATCCTGTTCAAAAATCATGTCCTGGGGAAAGCTAGACACCGCCGCATCCACTTTTTCCCGTTCCACCTGGAATTTCCCCCCCCGGGTGATTAAACGAAAAATTTCGTCATCGGTGACCTCCAAACCTTGGGGAGACAGGGGAAATAGCGTTTGGATCACTGGTTGAGAGCTAATCAACGAGACAAAGCGGGTATAAATTAATTCCACCCGGTCTACAGTGCCCGAGACAAACAATGCCACTAACGAATCCGCAATTTCAGACGCTTCCGAAGCATTGGGAATCTGTTCTAAGTTGGCAAAGGTAGCAGCAATATCGTAATCTCGGCGACCAAAATATTGTTTAGCTTTACTGCCGACAATGACCAGTTTGACGGCAATCCCTTGGGCAGTTAATTCCTTAACCCGTTTTTCGGCCCGCTTAATCACATTGACATTGTAACCACCACACAACCCCCGATCGCCAGTAACGACTAACAAGGCAACGGTTTGGACTTCCCGCTGTTCAAACAAGGGGAGTTCAGTTTCCGCGAAGGATAACCGATTTTGCAGATTATAGAGAACTTGGGCTAGGGCATCAGCAAAGGGACGGGTAGAGAGCACTTGCTCTTGGGCCCGCCGCACTTTAGCCGCTGCCACCAGACGCATCGCTTCAGTAATTTTTTTCGTATTTTTGACCGACTGAATCCGGTCACGAATGGCTTTGAGGTTAGGCATCGGACATTACACCCGCTTAAATTTATCGTTTTTAATAGCGCGAAACCAACAACTCTAGTTAGAGTAATGGCTTAGGGAAGCTGGGTTGACACCGGGCAAAGAGGCAGTCTTGGCCGGGCCAAACCGCCTACAACCCTAAGCCTGCGTTGGCATCAATTCGTTAGGCAGCAAAGCCTTGGGTGAATTCGTTAATCCCTTCTTTTAATAGCGTTTCCGCTTCATCCGTTAGGGCTTTAGTGGTGTTGATAATCTCAACATATTTAGCTTTGTTGGCTTTGAGATAGTCCCGTAAACCTTGGGCAAATTCTGTCACTTTTTCCACGGGAATTTTGTCAATGTAGCCATTCAAGCCCGCATAGCTGACGGCCACCTGTTCCCACACAGATAAGGGTGAATTTTGGGGCTGCTTCAACAATTGACGCAACCGTTGACCCCGAGCTAGTTGGGCCTGGGTTGCTGCATCTAAATCCGAAGCGAACTGGGAGAAGGCTTCTAATTCGGCAAACTGAGCTAATTCCAATTTCAATTTTCCTGCCACTTTTTTCATCGCCTTGGTTTGGGCCGCAGACCCTACCCGACTAACGGAAATCCCGGCGTTAATGGCGGGACGGAAACCGGCATTAAATAAGTCTGTGGAAAGGAAAATTTGACCATCGGTGATGGAAATCACATTAGTGGGAATGTAGGCCGATACGTCCCCAGCTTGGGTTTCAATCACAGGCAACGCCGTCATGCTACCGCCGCCCAGGGCATCGCTCAATTTAGCAGCCCGCTCCAATAAACGGGAGTGGATGTAGAATACATCGCCGGGATAGGCTTCCCGACCGGGGGGACGACGCATCAACAAGGACATCTGACGATAGGCTTGGGCCTGTTTGGACAAGTCATCGTAGATTACCAGGGTACTCTTGCCTTGGTACATGAAGTGTTCTGCCAAGGTGGCCCCGGTGTAGGGAGCGAGGTATTGCAATGTAGCAGGATCATTGGCGTTGGCGGCTACCACAATGGTGTAATCCATGGCGCCTTTTTCGGTCAATGTATCAATGACTTGGGCGACGGTAGAGGCTTTTTGTCCGATCGCCACGTAAACGCAGACCACATCTTCAGATTTTTGGTTAATGATCGTATCAATGGCGATCGCCGTTTTACCGGTTTTACGGTCACCAATAATCAATTCCCGCTGACCCCGACCAATGGGAATCATGGCATCAATGGCGGTAATCCCGGTCTGCATCGGTTCACAAACGGATTTCCGGTCAATAATCCCCGGTGCGGGGGACTCTAACAAACGGGTTGTGGTGGTGGGAATGTCGCCTTTGCCATCAATGGGACGACCGAGGGAATCCACCACCCGACCGATCATGGCATCGCCGATGGGGATCTGGGCAATCTGGCCGGTGGTTTTCACCGTACTGCCTTCTTGGATGTTGATGCCATCTCCCATCAATACTGCACCGACGTTATCTTCTTCTAAGTTCAGCGCAATACCAATGGTGCCATCTTCAAATTCCAACAATTCCTGGGACATGACTTGCTCTAAGCCATAGATCCGGGCAGTCCCGTCACCCACTTGAAGCACGGTTCCCACATTAGAAACTTGGACGCTTTGATCGTAGGCTTCGATCTGGGAACGGATAATGCTGCTAATTTCGTCAGGTCTAATGCTTACCATAGTCTTAATTTTCCGTTGAAAAAAGTGAATATAAAGGCGTCGCTGGGCGACAAGATCTACTGTTGTTACAAAGTGGCACCAAGACTCATGCCGACCCGACGGAGTTGACCCCGTAAACTAGAATCAAACACCTGGGAACCCACTTTGATCACAATGCCACCGAGGATTTCTGGGTCAACGTTGGTTTCAAGTTCTACCGCTTGGGCGTTAGTGAGTTGCTTCACTTTCTCCCTGACCTGATCTTTTTGGGTATCCGTCAGTTTGAGTGCCGACGTTACTTCCGCTAACACCGTATTGGTCAATTGCCGTAACAATGTCAAATATTGCTTGGCGATCGCCGCCAAAAAAATAATCCGACGCTTGTCTACGACTAACATTAGAAAGTTGACCAAATTGACGTTGGCATCGCTACCCAACACAGACCGTAGGATAGCTTTCTTGTTGGCATCACTCACCACTGGGCTAGCTAACATCGCCGCAAAATCAGAAGATTCTTCCAAGAGGGTGAGTAACGAACGCATATCGTTACCAAAAACTTCGGTCAGATTTTGCTGCTGGGCCACGGCCATCAGGGCCTGGGCATAGGGTTCAGCAATTTCGCTGCTATATAAAGTCCCTTTCATTAACGACCTCCTAATTGGGCAATACTGCGTTCGATTAATTGGTCTTGGGCTTGGTTATTGAGGCGACGTCGTAGTTCAGCCTCGGCTTGGGCAAGGGCCTGCTCCGCAATGCGACGCTTGAGTTCCGTAATCACCCGATCCCGTTCAGCCCCCAGATCCTTAGCCGCCGTTTCCTGTAAACGTTGCACATCAAGATCAGCTTGATTAGCAATCTCTTGCTTAGCTACCTCAGCCTTTTGAGCCGCTGCTTCCACAATACGAGCTGCTTCCGCCTTGGCTTTTGCCAATTTTTCTTGCTCCGTCGCTAAGGTTTTAGCCGCTTCCCGTTGACGGGTTTCTGCTTCTTCAATGGCCGTCGCAATTTTTGTCCGGCGATCGCCTAGGGTTTTGCCCAAGGTTTTCGGCGCATAGTAAATAATAATTCCCAGCAAAAGCGCCAGATTAAAGAGATTGGCTTCTAAAAAATCTAAATTGATTCCAAATCCCCCTTCTCCCGCCGAATGGGCTTCGGTTGCTAGGATAAACAAGGTATTAAGCATAATGACAAACTCAGTCTATAGGGCACTTATTTAATCAATTCAGGGCCTAACAGTTTGTTTAAAATCTGATCGCTTAACGCCGCCACCTCTTGTTCCAAAGAACTCAAAGCCGACTGACGTTGCGCCTCAATTTCCTGTGCCGCTGCTTCTTTTTGCTTTTGGGCTTCCCGTTGGGCATCCGCAAATTTTTCCGCCGCAATCCGCCGAGCCTCAGTCTGGGCCTCCGCAATTACCGACTGGGACTGCCGTCGGGCATCGGTAATCTGTTGCTCATATTCCTGGGTAACGGTTTTCGCCGTAGCTAAGCGTTCCCGGGCATCCGCTTCATTGGTGCGAATAAAATCGGCCCGTTCATCCAAAACTTTATTCAGCGGCTTATAAAAAATAGCATTGAGCAAGAACGCGAGAACAACGAACTGCAATGCCATTAGGGGCAGGGTGGCATCAAAATCAAACATTTTTTTACAAAAAACTAGGTCAGGGATCTGCGGAAGAATCCCCACGAACCCAACAGTTGGGGGCTTAGCGGGGGGAAGAGACGCGATCACTCACGTCTCCAGCAAAGAATCCGCCCTTATGCGAAGGGATTAGCAAACAATAATACGAGGGCAATAACCAGACCGTAGATTGTCAAAGATTCCATGAACGCAAGGGTCAATAACAAAGTACCCCGAATTTTTCCTTCGGCTTCAGGCTGACGCGCAATACCAGATACGGCTTGACCAGAGGCATTACCTTGACCGATACCAGGACCGATCGCCCCTAAACCAACAGCAAGGGCAGCAGCAATAACAGAAGCAGCAGCAATAGTGGGATTCATGATTTTTTCCTTATTTGGCTAACAAAACGACAGTAAAATTTAGGATTTAGGATCCGCTTTTCTGCGAGTTCATATCAGAATATCGCAGGGTTTACAGCTCCTGGGGTACAGCACACAACCGAGAACACCAGACAGAATCTAGGGTGATTGGACAAGCAGAAACTTAAACAGAAACTGAATTAATCACAACCCATTTCTAAACATGGCAGCGGTCGTTTGCTCAATGCTCTTCCTCTTCAGACTCGATCGCCTCATGGATATAGGCTCCCGCCAAGGTGGCAAACACCAACGCCTGAATCGCACTGGTAAACAAACCCAATGCCATTAGGGGCAACGGCACAAGCAGAGGCACTAACAGCACAAGCACTGCTACCACCAGCTCGTCCGCCAGGATATTACCAAATAAACGGAAACTCAGGGAAAGGGGCTTGGTGAAGTCTTCTAAAATCTTAATCGGCAAGAGGATGGGAATGGGTTGCACATAATTGGCAAAGTAGCCCAACCCTTTTTTACTTAAGCCTGCATAAAAGTAGGCCAAAGATGTGAGCAATGCTAGGGCAACAGTTGTATTTATATCATTAGTGGGAGACGCTAACTCAGCCCCATTAGGGATATGGATCAGCTTCCAAGGCAATAGCGCCCCAGACCAGTTAGATACAAAAATAAAGAGAAATAATGTGCCAATAAACGGCAGCCAAGGACGATATTCCTTTTCCCCCAATTGGTTACGCGCTAGGTCCCGAAGGAACTCCAACACGTATTCCATCAGGTTTTGGATACCGCTGGGCACCCGTTGCACATTCCGCGTCGCCGCGAGGGAGGCAATTACCAGCAATAAGATGACAAACCAAGAGGTCGCAAATGTTTGCCCATGTAATTTGAGGTTCCCAATTTCCCAATACCACTGCTGACCCACTTCAAGGGCAGCGAGAGGAAACAATTTTAAAACACTCAAACCAGCTAACATTGTTATTCGGTGAGATTGACAGGATCAAAGCGAAAGAGGTTTGCCGTGAACAAACGAAATTGATTAATTCGGAGATCCTTTAAGGGGAGGGCTAGGAATTTATCAAACCGTGGATTCAGCAACAGGGTTCTTTCTTCAACCTCTCATTGACTAATCCACTGTGGGCGTAAGAACGCTTTGGAGCATATAGACAATGATCGCAGCTTTATAGGTCAGAAAGCCCAGAAATACCGGCAGAACCTGGAGGTTATCCCATTGGGTAGCAAAAATAATCAGGCCCACAAACACTGCTAAGCCTTTTATTCCTGCTCTGCCTGACTGAGTTCCAACCCGTTCCACATCCCTTGCTAATAGTTTTAAATACAGTAGACCGGCGATCGCCCCAAGCAAATAATTTAAAGCTATATTGAGGGAGTAAACCCAGAAAACACAGATAAAAATTAGTGCAGTTGCCACCAGAGTCCCGACCAACAACTGACGCTGAAGTCGATAAAAATCTGCCATCCCATTGTCAATAATTGTTTCCTCGGGGGGAACACTTGACGTGGGGACAGGGGTTTCTTGGCATTCTGATGGTGGGGTTGGCGCTGTCACACTCTGAACAATTAGCAATCTTAGAAGTGGAGTTTGGGCAGTGGTCTCGATGACCGAGAAGCATATACCCTAAGCCAGAAGCGATCATATCACGCTGTCGCAACGCAAGTTTATTTTTTTGTCCGTGCTCAAAAAACAAGATTTGGCAAAAAATTTCTGATCAGGGATACTGTCCCAGAAAATTTCCCCCGTGATTGGACAGTGATCACCGATAATGGATAACGTTGTAACACTTCTTAACAACTATGCCATTACCGACCAATTTGACCACCCTCGACGGCACCCCCCTAAACCCTGAGGTTCTTGCCAATAAAGTTGTGCTGTTTGTCAATGTTGCCAGTAAATGCGGTTTAACCCCCCAATACAATGGCTTGGTGGAATTAGATAAAACCTACGGCGATCGCGGTTTGGTTATTGTCGGTGTTCCCTGTAACCAATTTGGGGGGCAAGAACCGGGTACGCCTGAAGAGATTAAGTCCTTTACCCAAACCAAATACGATGTCGAGTTTACCCTGTTAGAAAAGCAGGATGTTAACGGAGCCAACCGGAGTCCTTTGTATCAATTTCTTGTGGGGGATGGGGAAGATATTGGCTGGAACTTTGGTAAGTTCTTGGTGGGGCGCGATGGTGCGGTGGTTGGTCGCTTTGACCCCAAAACCCCCCCCGATGATGCCACCCTCAAAGCGGCGATCGAAGCAGCCTTGGGTTAAGTTCTCGAGTTGAACCATTACCGTTCTTGTTGAATCAACCTTTTCGCACTCTGTCCTGGGGGGCATGGGGGGATGGGGATGCCTAAACGTTGAAGCGGAATAACATCACATCCCCTTCTTGCACCACGTAATCTTTCCCCTCACTGCGCACTAAACCTTTTTCCTTGGCCGCTTGCATACTGCCGCAGGCAACCAAATCTTGATAGGCAACGGTTTCAGCCCGAATAAAGCCCCGTTCAAAATCGGTGTGGATCACTCCGGCAGCTTGGGGGGCTTTCATGCCACTCAGGATTGTCCAAGCGCGGGTTTCCTGGGGACCTGTGGTCAGGTAAGTGCGTAACCCTAATAATTCATAAGTTGCTTGAATTAAGGATTTTAGCCCGCCTTCCGTAACCCCTAAACTA
>JBJOGT010000262.1:0-4438 GCA_046048115.1 Cyanobacteriota bacterium
CAAAACTATCCCGGTCAATGACCAAAATTTTTGTGCTTCCTGACCCATCCCAACCCAACGCATCCGCATAGGTTTTTTGATTAAATAATAGTGGCAATTGATCTAATATGATAGGCGGCAAAAAGAAAATTAAATATTGACCCGCCAAACAAAAACTATGACAAAACGGTGCTTGATCCAGTTTGATTTTGCTTTGTTTCAGGAATTTCCCGGCGGCATTTAAATGATACAAATTCAAATTGAATTGTAAATCTACCCCAATGCTAAAAATATCGCCGGTTAAGGGATCTTTGAGGGGATGGGCAGAAAAGGGCTGAGCCGGGGCTAATTGGCCGTCAAAATTTTCTAGTCCTATGGTTGTTAGATCCGCCAAATTTAAACTATGGGGTTCTGCCCCTTCCCACAGCGCTAACAGGCGATCGGGTAATGCCATAACTGACGTATTGGCCGCATTTTTAAACACATCCCGTTGACGGATCATTTTGCCCCAATAATTAAACAATCCCTGGGGGTCTTTCATCCCATAATTGCCGAATAGATAGCGATTGGCTTTTTCTTCCGCGACATAACCGGCGGTTTTAACGTAGCGATATAAGCCTGTTGCCCCCGCGTTTTGGAAATGCACCGCTAAAATTGCGCCGTCACCATCAAACCAATGGCCGACCCTTTCCCCCCCCCGACTCAATCGCCCTGGCCCGTTGCGATATAGGGTTCCCCTTAATTCTGGTGGGATGCTACCCGACAGAACAGAAAGGGGAGTGGCATCAAATTCTGGGGCTGGCTCAGCCAGATTATTTGCCCAAGCTTTGCGAGTAGAAACGGTTGCAGTCATGGCAAAATTCGGAAATCGAGAAAAGGTATTGTCTTAATATTTACTCATCAGCCATCGATCGCCAAATTATGTTGCAATTTGACCGGGTCAGTCACTCGATCGCCGGAGTGTCTGTGGTGCGGGATCTCAGTTTTCAAATCTTGGCGGGGGAAGTTTATGGCCTACTCGGGCCCAACGGTGCGGGTAAGACCACCATTATTAATTTAATTAGTCAATTACGTCGCCCCGCTAGCGGACAGATTACCCTACGGGGCCGCCCCCTGGCCGCTGCCCATAAACGTTGGTTAGGCATTGCGCCCCAGGATAATTTGTTTTATCGCAGTCTAAGCTGTCGGGAAAATCTTCACTTTTTTGGCACAGTTTACGGCCTTGATCGCCGGGGCTGTCGTCAACGGGCCGATTGGTGTTTAGCCGCTGTTAATTTAACTGATAAAGCCTCGATGTTAGTGGAAAACTTGAGCGGCGGAATGCAACGACGACTGAATTTGGCGATCGCCCTGATGCACGAACCCCAGTTATTGATTTTGGATGAACCCACCACGGGATTAGATATTGAAAGCCGCTACGACCTCTGGCAATTGATCCAAACCCTACGCCACGGGGGCATGACCATTCTCTTAACCACCCATCTATTAGACGAAGCGGAAAAACTCTGTGACCGCATTGGCATCCTCAACCAAGGGCAACTCCTGGTAGAAGGTCAATTAAGCGAACTACGTCGCCAGATCCCGGCCCACACCATCCTCACCGTTAGTACCAACGACGATCAACGGGCGATCGCCATCGCCCAAACTTTGCATTGGCCACACCGTTGGTATGGCGGCAAACTCGCCTTTTGGTTACCCCAAGAAATTCCCCTAGCCACCATTATCGACAAATTCCAGCCCCTGACCTTTCAGTCCCTCACCTGTCACCCCATTGATCTTGAACATATTTATCTGGAAGTAACCCGCCAAGCTAACCTCAATGACATTTAGCAACTATGACGACCTGTCAAACATTGTGATAAAATTCAATGTAATACAAAAAAGTCCTGCCGCCGCGCCTGACTTTTTGGGGCATGAACCCTAAATACCTACATTAACTTTTCAAGAAAATGTCTAAAAAATTTCTAACCGTCCTAGCAAGCCTGCTTCTGGTTGTTTCCAGCTTTTTCTTCGCCGTTAACCCTGCCGCTGCTGAAACGGTCACCGTCAAAATGGGGGCTGATAGCGGTGCTTTAGGGTTTGAGCCCAGCACTGTCACCATCAAAGCCGGGGACGAAGTTAAATGGGTTAATAACAAATTGGCTCCCCATAATGTTGTTTTTGCTCCCGGCGATGGCGTAGATGAAAGCCCTGCTACCAAGTTATCCCACAAAGGCTTAGCCTTTGCCAGCGGGGAAAGTTTTTCTTCCACCTTTACTGAGCCTGGAACCTACACCTACTACTGTGAACCCCACCGGGGCGCTGGCATGGTTGGTAAGGTGATTGTTGAATAAAATTGAGAACTTTGGGGTCGGAAAAAGCGATGTGATTTGCTCAGATTAACCTCAAGTAATAAGAATTTCCTCCTCCGGTGGGGAAATTTTTTTTGTCTATTTTCTCAAGTTTCTCGTTCCAAATAGCCCTGTTCTGACCACAATCCCCATAACGGTAAGTCCCAGGCCTCAACGGGTAATTGATCAACGATCGCCGTGGCAAAGACAATTCCTACTTTGGGCACTGCTTGCCAATCCGGTTGGGCAAATAAACGGTCATAGTAACCGCCGCCATAGCCTAACCGATACCCCCGGCGATCGCCCGCTAGGGTCGGCACTAACATTAAATCCACTTGGTTCGGTTGCAGCAAAGGGGCCGTTGCAGCAGGGGTCAAAATACCGTATTGGTCAGGGATTAAGGGGTCATTAAATTGCCAAGTAGACCAAATTAATTGTTTTTGCAGACAACGGGGAAAGCCCCAAATTTTGGGCAAAGCAAATAGGCAACTTAAGTCCACCTCTTGGCGATGACTGAAATAGGCACAAACGGTTTTGGCTTGCTGAAATAACTCCCATTGACTTAGTTGTTCACACAGTTGCTGACTTGTTTGCTGCCATTGTTGGGGCGATAATTGTTGGCGTTGGTTTAAAAAATATTGGCGTAATTGGGCTTTCTCTCGGTTCTGTAATTTGTTGGTCATAGGGAATGGGGTTGAACAAAAATCTCCGCCCTTGCGAACGGAGACTAGGTTTCATCAACGTCAAGTCGGTGATTGCCTTATAGTTTCGCGCCACACCCGGAACAAAAACGATGACTGACGGGGTTTTGGGTATGACAGACTTCACATTCGGCTAACTGGTTCGGTTTAGTCCGCACAGGAACATCGGGGAGTCCTAACATTTGGGCGTTACTTTTACCGGGGGCGACCATCGGATAACAATTTTCATCCTTTTTAACCGCCACATCCATCACAACGGGGCCATCATGGGCAATCATTTCGGCGATCGCCGGGGCCAAATCCGCTTGGTGGCGTACCGTAATGCCCCGAATGCCGTAGGCTTCACAGAGCAAATTGATATTAGGCATCCCCTGCTGCATATCCGACGACGAATAGCGTCCTTCGTAAAACGCTTCCTGCCATTGCCGCACCATCCCCTGCCAACCGTTATTCAAAATAATGGTTTTAACTTTAATACCGTAATGGGCTAGGGTTCCCAACTCCTGTAGGTTCATTTGGAAGCTGGCATCACCGCTGATACAAATCACTTCCTCGTCATCCCCCACTGCCACTTTGGCTCCCATGGCCGCTGGTAAACCGAATCCCATGGTGCCCAGACCCGCACTGGAAATCCAACGCCGGGGGCCATTGTTTAAAAACTGGGCGGCCCACATTTGGTGTTGACCCACATCGGTGGTGTAGTAGGCGTTCGGAGCTTGGCGACCCACTTCATACACCACAGACTGGGGAGAAATACTATCTTCGTAGTGGGGCACCTGTAAGGGATAATCCGCCCGCCAATGCTCAATGCGATTCAGCCATTCTTGGGTCTGGTGGGGATAGCCGGGTAAATCCAGTTCCCGTGCCCGTTGTAGCAATTGCTCTAGGACATGGCGCACATCCCCCACAATGGGAACTTCAGGGGAACGGTTTTTGCCCACTTCGGCGGGGTCAATGTCAATGTGAATCACTTTGGCCCGGGACGCAAATTCATCCAGCTTGCCGGTTACCCGGTCATCAAACCGCGCCCCCACGGCGATCAATAAATCACATTCACTCACGGCAAAATTGGCATAGGCCGTACCGTGCATTCCCAACATACCCACGGACAGGGGATGGTGTTCGTCAAAGGCCCCAATTCCCATTAAAGTTGTGGTCACTGGCAATTGAAACCGTTCAGCAAATTCTTGAACCTGGGCATGGGCATTGGCGGCGATCGCCCCTCCCCCCACATAGAGTAACGGCTGTTTTGCCTGCTCAATTAATTGCAACGCCCCATTAATTTGCCGGAGATTTCCTTTGACGGTGGGACGATAACCGGGCAAACTAACATCACCGGGTTCCACCGGAATATAGTCACATTCTTCTAAGCCCACATCCTTGGGCACATCAATTAGCACAGGCCCAGGACGACCGGTACTGGCTAAA
>JBJOGT010000263.1:0-3703 GCA_046048115.1 Cyanobacteriota bacterium
GATCGCACCAGCGGGAATTAGTGGTTCATATTAGTGGGGAAAAATAATGATGATTCACCCACGGGGTTTTAGGAGGGGCTTGATTTTCTGCTATTGTTACCTAATCTTGGCCATGCTCTAGCCCTTAACCTATCTTGGTAGAACGCTGTTCAGACATCCTTTTGGCATAACGAGCATGACAAATCTAGCATCAATCACCAACGGTCTAGAACTTATAGCTCGTACGCAACGCCCATACCCAGAGAGGATCTCGATCATTGGCTGGATTAATGCCGACCCAGAGCCCGGGGGTCAGAGAAATATTGGGATTAATTTGGAAAACGTAAAAACTTTCCACAAACCAGGGAGAATCAGTCGTCGCCGGGGTGACATCAGGCAAATCATTATTGTTGCTGATCCGTGCCGCATAGGGGGGTTGACCCACCGAAATGACCCCCAGGTTACTTTCCCGGAACAGATCAGGAAACGCTAAACTGACCTTCCAGTTCCAAATATCCGCACTGTCTCCCGTGCGATCGCCACCTTCAGCCCAGGCACTCGTGTACATTCCCCAACCCTCAACATTGAGCCAGGGCAATAACCGCCAGGTCGCCATCAGGGCAATATTGTCAGAGGACGTAGCATTTCCCTCGCCATAGTCCTCCCGATTCGCAAAACTAAAGGGATTGTCGGTATTTGCTAGCCCTGTAAACCCAAGAACGGAAAAATCATTAAACTGATTTTGGGGAATGAACTGCCGAGTATAGGCTAACCCCACCCCAATGTCCGCCGTAGGCATATAGTTTAATTGAGCACCGGCAACGTATTGCCCATTGAAAAGACCCTTACCGGATTCAGGAATGAAGCCATTCCCAGCGGAATAAAATCCGCCAAGACTTAACTCAGGGGTAAATTCGTAGGCAAAACCCACCCCAGGGCCAATGTTGTCACTGGTGAGATAAATGGGGGAAATGGCCCCAAAGAAAGAAAGGGCTCCCTCTGTGAAGGAATTGGTAAAGGGGGCGAGGGGATCGGCCACATCGTCCAACGTCATCTTGGCCCCATTGATCCAAGCGGTGAGTTGAGACGTAACGGGAAAACGATATTCAAGTTTATTGATCTGGGGTCTATGGGGTTCGTTCGCCACACTAAAGTTAAAATCGGTCAGGTTACTGCCCCCCCGCGCCAGGAAAAAGTTGGCCGTTTGAATCCTCACCCGCAGTTGGTCTTCCCCGGTAAAACTAGTGTCAAAATTGATCCGGGAGCGATAGTTAATGGTGGGTTGGCCATTTTGAATGGACTGATCCGGCGGGCCATCGGCCTGTTCTGCTCCCCATAACCCGGAATAGACGAGAATCACATCCCCATTCAATTTGGTGGTAGTGGAGAATTGGTGGTCTTCTAAATAGGCAGTGCGGAGTTCTAAATTATCGACGCGGGTGGCTAACTGGCTTAATTCCTGCTCAAACTGTCGCGTCAAGGTTTTCAGGCGATCAAGGTCTTCTTTGATAACCTGTACGTTTTCTTGGAGAAGACGTTCAATGGTACCCAAACAGGCATTAAGCCCAGCGGCAAACTCCCAACGGCTAAGGGGTCTTTGGCCCTGAAAGGTGAGATTGGGATAACCGACAATGCAGCCATAGCGTTCCACCAAGGATCTGAGGGCTTCATAGGCCCAATCATTAGGTTGCACGTCCCGTAATTGGGATACGGAGGACACTTGCGCCAGGGGGAGGGATTGGAGATCGGTGACCCTCGGTTGGACGATCTGCTCCGTAAAGGGTTTATAGCGCGGTTGGGGGCGTTGGGGAAATTCCCCTCGGGCGATTTGGGGGAAAGAGAATCCCGATAACCCCAGGGCGACCAGGGCAAGTTTAGCCGTTTTGGATACCAAAGTAGACATAGGTTTATCGTGTTTGAATTGAGCAAATATCAACAGAAAACGTTAATCGGGGTTACAGCTATTTGGGCGAGTAAGAAAGGCTCCTTGGGACTGGGGGACTAACGCCTAGGTGGGACTCAGTTTAGCGGCAAGTTTTTTGGCTCGACCGACGGGGTCCATACGACTTTCTAGGGCCTTGAAGGCGAAGGAGGACAGGGTGGTTAACACCAAATAGACCAGGGCAACGGCGACATAGACCTCAAAGGCTTTGTAGGTCGTTGCCACCACCAATTGCCCCTCCCGAAAGAGTTCGTTAAAGCCAATGACGGCGGTCAAACTCGTATCTTTGATTAAGGTGATAAATTCATTGCCTAGGGGGGGGAGGATACGCCGAAACGCCTGGGGAAAGATAATGTCTTGGAGGGTTTGCCAGGGGGTCATACCCAGGGATTGGCAGGCTTCCCATTGCCCCTGTTCCACGGACTGGATACCGCCCCGAATGATTTCCGCTAAGTAGGCGGCCACGTTTAAAGATAGGGCCAACACCGCAGCGGGGAAGCGATCTAATGTCCACTCTAGTCCCAAGCCCTTAAATAATGCTGGTAAACCAAAGTAAATAATGAACAATTGCACCAGCATGGGGGTGCCCCGGAAGAATTCCACGTAGATGCGGCATAGCCACTGTAGGGCTTTGATGGGGGAAATTAAGGCTAAGGCGATCGCCGTTCCCCCCAGTAGACCGAAGAAAACGGCAAAGGCGGTCAGGAGCACCGTGATCCCTGCCCCACGGATAAGATTTTTAAACAAACGTCCATAAAAAGACTCCCCGGTTCCCGTTTGGGTTGTCTGAAGAGAGGCTTGGGTTCCCACCATGGCCGGTGCGACGAGGGGTAAAAAGGGCGGTTCGGCCCCAAACCATTTTTCATAAAGGGCTTTGTAAGTGCCACTGGCAATGACTTGAAAGAGCCCATAATTCACCAACGCTAAGTCTTCATTGGGTTGCCCCGGTGTCCCCAGGGGTAGGGCAATGCCATAAAATTCCTCCGTGACCGCTTCCCCGGCAATTTTCACCCCCTTTAAACCCGCTTCCTTAATGGCAAATAGGGTAACTGGCCCGTCATTAATCACGGCATCGACTTTCCCATTCACCAATTCCTGGAGAGCAATGGCCGCTGAATCGAAATTTACCACTTGAGCACCGGGGATTTTGGTGGCCTCCATGGCCCCCGTTGTCCCAATCTGTACCGCTAGTTTTTTCCCCGCTAAATCCGCCAGGGACTTGATACTGTCATTGTTTTCCTGGACGGCGATCGCCAGACCGGCCTTAAAGTAGGGACTGGAAAACGCCACGGACTGGGCTCGTTCCCCCGTAATCGTAATGCCGCTAATGGCCGCTTGAATCGTACCGGATTGGAGGGCTGGAATAATGCCATCAAAGGGCAAGCTTTCAATTTGAACATTTAACCCCGCTGCGTCTCCCATGGCCTGGATTAGATCAATATCAAACCCCGTCAGTTGACCCGTTTGCTCATCGGTCATTTCAAAGGGGGGAAAGGTGGGTTCCGTTGCTACCACAAACGCCCGCCCTGTCTCCTGAGAAAGCACCGGCAATAGGGGGGGGATTAGGACGAGGACGATCCCCAGGGCTAGCAGCAGCAGATAACGAAGTAATGATCTTTTTTCCAACGGGTTCATGACTTAACGGCAACGGTTTGCGTGATCAGTAAGCTATCATCAGTTTAACTTGCATTAATACTTGCGCCCTTGTTTTTGATTTTGCGCCCCCAATGTATTGTCAGTCCACCTTCATTAAGAAGTTTGTGGATGAGAGCTTCTAATTCC
>JBJOGT010000264.1:0-2930 GCA_046048115.1 Cyanobacteriota bacterium
GATTTTCGTTCTGTAATATCACTATCAATGCCATCGATCCGCAGGGCTTGATTTGTTTCATCCCTCACCAACTGACTCCGCCGACAGAGCCAACGAATGTCCCCTTCTGGGCGAATAATGCGATATTCCAGTTCCGTATTACCTTTATCCATCAACAATTGCAAATGACATTCCAACAACACCCGATCATCGGGATGGGCGGACTGGAACCAAAAATTAGCACTTTGATAGCATTCCACCAGGGGGCGCCCATAAACGATCGCCGTAGCCGGGTTGAGGTAAAGCGTCCGTAGGGTTTTTGCCGACGCCGACCAGACCACATCTTGAATCGATCCTAAAATTCCCTCTAGTCGTTGCTCACTCTGGGAGAGGGCTTGTTCAACGGATTTACGCTCGGTAATATTGGTGAGCATAGCCAGTTCGCCGCAGTAATTTTGCCATTCGTCATACCAGGCACAACGGGAGACCAAGCCCCAGAGAATGGTGCCGTCCTTGCGTTACAGTTGCACGTCATAAATTTGATTTTGGTTCGGCAATACGCAACTCGGAAAAGCTTTGAGGGGTGCTTTACGGGTTTGATCGATTTCAGGAATGTGATGGATGGACAAAATAAAAGATGAAATATTGCGGCGGAGAATTTCTTCTACGGAGTAGCCCAACATAGCCGCCAGTTGGGGATTAGCAAATACCGTTTCTTGGTCAGAATCCAAAATCCAAATCCCTTCCGAGGTTAATTCCACGATATGGCGATATTTTTCTTCACTTTCTGCCAGGGCCTGACGGGCTTGATATTGCTCAGTAATATCCCGTAGGGAGACCAAAAACCCTGGTTGATCCTGCCAACGAATCCCAGCAACCCGCATTTCCGCCGTGACCATCTCCCCATTTCCCGGCGTCAGAGTAATTTCCGTTACTTGATTGGCGACGAGGGGAATGCCAAAGGGTTGGCCAATCAATTGTTGGTCATCCCGTTGGAACATTTTTTGGGCGGCCGGATTAACAAATCGAATTAACCCATCTTTTTCATCCACAATTAACAGTCCATCGGTGATGGTGTGAATAATCCGCCCTAGACGTTCTTCGCTTTCTTTGAGTTGTTCTGCGGCTAATTTTTGTTGGGTCACATCGGTTTGAATCCCAATGAAATTAACCAAACAATTATGCTGATTATAAACCGGGGAAATATGTAAATGATTCCAAAATAAACTGCCATCTTTACGATAGTTTTTTAAAATAACTTCACATTCTGTTCCCTTGGCGATCGCCGCCCGGATCTGTTGAATTTGTTGGCGTTGCTCCGGGTCACTTTCATCTTTTTGTAAAAAGCGGCAATTATGTCCTAACGCATCGAACTTACTAAATCCTGTAATACGCTCAAAACCATGGTTGACATAGACAATGGGATTGCTAGAGGTGATTGCATCGGTCATTAAAATACCGTTGGAACTAGCATCAATGGCCCGTTCTAACAACTGCAACCGTCCCTCATACTCCTGGCGATCAATGGTTGCCGCGAGAATGTGGCTAGCAACGGTTAAAAATTCAATTTCTGCGGTGCTGAACTGACGAGGGATAAGACTATAAATTCCCAACACACCGAAGGGATTATACAGCCCTGCAATGGGAATATTAACCGCACTTACCACCCCCAAATTATGTAACAGTGGCGATGCCCGAAACTTTTGTACCAGGCGTAAATCTTCGGCAATCACCGCTTCATAATCTTTGACTGGCCGTCCGTCATTGCAGCGAATGGTATAACCCGCAAAGGAACGGGTAGTGGCATCAATGGTGTACTGGCTAATTAATGAGTCTGGCCAGCCATCACCGGCACAAAGCAATAACGCAGAGCGATTGGGCAATAACTCCCAAATCCCGCAATAATCAATCGCTAACGTTTGCCGGATTAATGCCGTGGTTTGATCAAAAAAAGCGTAGAAATCGCGGCTAACAATCCCCCACTGTCCCAACTGCGCTAGGGCTCCTTGAAAGGGAATGGACTCTGGCAGTGAACTGTTTTGGGGAGCAAGTCTCTGGGGTGCTGTCTTATTGGTCGCCTTGGGAGTCTGGGAAGCGGCCCGATATGGCTGAGCAGTGCCGCATTGAGAAGAGAGCGTTGATTTTTCCCTAGTCATTCCATGTCCTTGGTCACGCCCCAAGGGGGCCATCCCTCTGCCACTGTTTAAACTTTTTCTGAGGAAAAAAAAGGGTTTGAACCAAGCGCTAATATTCATCCACAATGCGATGTATTAATTTTTTTAATAAGAGCTTTGCCCTGTTTTCGATAATGGGGGGCTGAATTAAACGGAAAGTTATCGTTTGATTATAAGATTTCTCTTCCCAATGAATGGGAAATCAGGGACTTTAGCAACAAAACGTGATACTTCCTTTGCTCGTATTATGACAGTCTTTTTTCCCAATCCCCTTGGGGATCAATTAACAATACAGCGAAGTCCTGAAAATTGAGACAAAACTGATAAGCTAAGAAAAAATTTGGATGAGAGGGTCGCAGTCGATGAGTCGTGACACGATTTTTGGCAAAATTATTCGCCGCGAAATCCCAGCGGATATTGTTTGTGAAGACGATCTCTGTTTGGCTTTTCGGGATGTCAATCCCCAAGCACCGGTTCATGTATTGTTGATTCCTAAAAAAGCCATTCCCCAATTGTCCGCTGCTACGCCGGAGGATCACGCTTTACTGGGCCATTTATTGCTGAAAGCCAAGCAAGTGGCCGCAGAGTTGGGCATTGGCGAAAACTTTCGTTTGGTGATTAATAACGGTGCCGAGGCCGGACAAACGGTTTTCCATCTCCATATTCACCTCCTTGGCGATCGCCCCTTTAGTTGGCCGCCGGGGTGACGGAGGGTTTTTAGGGATTGGGCTATGATAAAAAAGGTCATCTGTTTACAATTCTTAACATCATGCAGTC
>JBJOGT010000265.1:0-4142 GCA_046048115.1 Cyanobacteriota bacterium
TTAGAAAAGTTGCAAACCAGTCAACAGGAAAACCAAGTAACCTTAAGGGAAATTCTAGATCAACTGGCAATCCTAGCGGCGGAGTTACCCGACCCAGAACCAGACATTCCCCTCTTACAAGACCGGGATGAAACCACGTTAGACTTTGCCCAAATCCTTGACGAATTACAGCGATCCATTCGTAATGGTCAAAAACGCCTAGAAGCGATGGAACCGGTTAATATGTTAGCGCTTGAAGAACATGAAAAAACCCAGGCCCGCCTAGCGGAATTAACGGAAAAACTGCAAACCATTGAAGCCGAACGCACCGAATTATTACTCCGCATTGAAAACTTCACCACCCTGCGACGGCGATCGTTTCAAGATGCTTTTGATGCGGTGAATAAAAACTTTCAGGTGATTTTTGCGGAATTATCCGACGGGGATGGCTATTTACAATTAGATGATGCCGAAGATCCCTTTAACGGCGGCTTAAACCTCGTTGCCCATCCCAAAGGCAAACCGGTGCGGCGCTTGAGTTCCATGTCCGGCGGCGAAAAATCCTTAACGGCATTGAGTTTTATTTTTGCCCTGCAACGCTATCGTCCCTCTCCCTTTTATGGCTTTGACGAGGTGGATATGTTTCTAGATGGGGCCAATGTGGAAAAACTCTCGAAAATGGTTCGCAAACAAGCTCAACAGGCCCAATTTATTGTGGTTAGTCTACGGCGTCCGATGATTGAAGCTTCGGAGCGTACCATTGGCGTTACCCAAGCAAGGGGTGCTCACACCCAGGTTTTAGGCATTAAATTGTAAGAATTGTAAGGAAGGTTTTCCCTCCATGATGGTAATTGTTTTGTTGTAGAATCCATGGCAAATTAAGTAGGGCTAATCCTTGTATTTTCAACATATCCAATATTTTGGCTGGAGCAAGCCTGTCGAGGTAAATTGGGTCTGTGTGAATAAAGCATCTTCGTCTTGTAGGGCGGAGCGTCTCAAAATCTTCCCTTTCTAGTTCCTCCAATTTGACTATGACCCTGCCTAAACTCCGTAATCTTATCCTTGCCCTAGTGGCGATCGCCCTCAGTGTTGCGATTTATTTTGGCTTTCAGACCCAAGCCCAGGGCACATCTTTGGAAGTCCAAGCAAAACAGTCTATGCCTTTGGTCACCGCGCTCGATAATCATCAACCCACCCTAGTGGAATTTTATGCAAATTGGTGTACCACTTGCCAGGCCATGGCTAAGGATTTAGCCCAATTAAAAAAACGTTATGGTACTCAGGTCAATTTCGTCATGCTCAATGTAGACAATAACAAATGGTTGCCAGAGGTTTTACGATATCGGGTAGACGGCATTCCCCATTTTGTCTATCTCAATGAAACTGGAACGGCGATCGGTGAAAGCATCGGCGAACAACCTTTAACTATTATGGAAGAAAATTTGCTCGCATTATTAGCCCATGCCCCCCTACCCAATGGGAAGCAAATTGGCCAGACTTCCGCCCTTGAGACCGGTGCTCTGTCCCCTGATCCAACTACTCCCCGTAGCCACGGAGGACAACGCCCCAACTCTCCCTAAACGTTTATGCCAATCGGTAAACTGCCACAAATTCCCCAACCTATCCCTTTAGCAGTTCGCTACGATTTAGTCGTGTGTGAGGAGTAAGAGTGATAAAGGAAAGCTAAAAGGGTCGAAACATGGCAAGACTCCTTTTGGCTTTTCCTTTTTTTATGCCCATTTCTGGGTTACACTCCACCATTCAGCTTGACCAGTGTATGCCGATAAAAAAAGTGATTGCTCTGGCTTTTCCATCACTGCTTTGGTCTTAACCCCCGCAAGCCAGCGTCCTCATTTTGCACCGGAAGCAATGTCAGAACTGTCGGTTCGCCGATTTTTCTAGTGTTCAAGGATTTTTTGAAAACACTATATATAGCGTTTAACTCGTTCCATGGCTGTTTAGACTGAGCTAATTTTTTTCGTGGGGGCTTACTACATATTTGATCTTGCTTGTCAATTCCTTTTGGTGATCGCTACAAGTCCTATTCTGCTGTTGATAATTCCAAAAGCGTTCCCAAAATGAACGAACCGACAGTCAGAACTTCAAACCAAGGAACGTTTGCGGGAACATTTATCAAAAATGCTTACATCTCATCCGTTGTCTTGTTCCTTCTCTACTCGCTGCCCGGTCAAATCAAGCTGACCAGTCCCCCGGCGTCGTTTCCACCACATGCCCCCACCGAAGAGGATCGTTGCACCAACGAGGGGTAAGACATCGCTTTCAAAAGGAACTGCTTGGACCTCGATTCCAGCAAGGTAGCTTTGTGCGGGCGTAGAACTATTAAGCTTGGTGACAGTTCGCACAGTTGTTGTTGATGAAGCAATAAACGGAGAATTGTCAAGACTGAAACTACCAGAGTTAGTAAAGTCATTCAGTGTTGATGACTGTGATGCATTAGTAAAAGTCAGATCTGAAGAAATATTTGTAGTTCGTACAATGTAGCGTACTATTTGCACTGGATTGCCGGAGCTAGCAGCTAAGGCTAAATCAAAACGGTAGCCTGTCTGGAAGGGAAGTTGGTATTGAGCCATCAAAATACCATTCCCTGTCCCACTCGAATTAGAGTTAATTACAAAGTTTGAATTATTACCCCTGTAATTGCTCAAAGTTGCTGTGATGCCATTCTTGGTAACTGTGTAGTTAGCTGCACCAGTGGCAAAATCATTAACATTTCCAAAATCAAATACCGTAATCGCCATAGCTGATAAGGGGACACTCCCTAGCCCTAAGCAGGCTGCACCAGCGATGATAGCGGACTTTAGCAGTTGGCGTTGGGTAATCACGGATATTAACTCCTGTTTTAAAAATTGTTGACTAAAAAAGTATTTACGTATATCCAGTATTTCTACGGAGATAATCGGGCGGCTGGACAGGGTTCATACGTCGTCCCCGACTAAGGTCAGGGCGTTGTATCAACCGCGCATGAAATTACTGCTTTTGTGATTAAGATGATTTTCTTGGTGAAGGACTCAATCTGAGTACCACAACTTTAGTGCAGGTATTGTTTCACCGTTCCTTTCAAGAATTTAGCTTACTTGTTCAAGACTGACAACAATTAGATGAAATGATTTCTTTAAATTGTACCGATTGAATTCAATCACTTTCTCATTTTTTGCCCCAAAGCTTTGCTCTAAAAGGGTTTTATTTTTTTAAAATATTAATTTTGCCATAACTTAGCCAATGCTTTCCCCCCCTCAAAAACCGAACTTTATCCAATCCTTAAGATCCGATTATTCTTTATTAAATCCTTAAAATCTCCTTTCCTTATATTGACTTTAAATATTATTTATTTTTTCTTAAGCTTCTTTATAAAAGACAAAAAAAGACGAGACCAGTACAAATATTGATCCATGTCACAGATTTGTTGTGACGGCGATCACCTAATATCAGTACCGACTTTATCAAGCCTTTTATTATCTGCCGTCCTTGCTGCTCAACATTAAAATCTCTTTAAAATGGCTTTATTTTGCCTTAAACAAAATAGAAATAGATTTTGTGCAAATTTATTTTTCTGAGATACGTGATATTATGCAGTCAGTTCAAACAAGGGCCATGAGTTCACCTACGTGTTGCACTGGACAGAACAAAGTCCCCACTCAAGTCTTATCCTTAATTTCCCCCTTGGCGAAGGAAGTCGAAAATTATGTCTCTCTCTGAAGTTACGCTTAATACCCTATACACTTTGACCGGAGAGGGCGAACTTGTTGCTGGTACAACGTTTGCTGAGGTCTACAACGTTAACGATCCCTCGGGTATTCTTACGGAATCCGCTTACAATGCTTGGTGCTTAGACGCCCAAACCGCTCTGGCCCCGGATTTTGAGCTTAATTTTACGACCCATTCAGGCAATGAGTTGGCTGATGGACTGAGTTCTGATGCTATGGCTTCATATAATGAACGTCAATGGGATGGAAACGAAACGAATCTAGATTTAGTCAACTGGCTTTTAAATCAAAATTTTGTAGGTCGTGATGCCGCAGTCACCCTCGATGCTTCCCTAACAGGAACGGTAACTGTAGGAGATGTACAAAAAGCAATTTGGAAAATCTTAGGTCAAGAGCCTTATCTCACAACTTCTGATATTCGAGTGTTGGGAAGTTTTG
>JBJOGT010000266.1:0-5676 GCA_046048115.1 Cyanobacteriota bacterium
CCTTAATCTTGCGGTGATCGCCAGTTTACAGATTGATCAAAACACCATTCCCCTCCCCTCCATCATCTGGTTTGGGGTGGCCATAACCGTTATTACCGGTTTAATGACTAGTTGGTTAACCTATTGGTTATTAGGATGTCGTCGTTGGCAGGATATGGGTCTAGCGTTTTTGGCGACGATATCCTTGCAACATATTCGCTTTGTGGGGGCGTGGCAAGCGGTCTTTGGGCGATCGCACCAATGGAAACGCACGAATAAATTTCAGGTGTTCCCGAATCGGTGGCGGGCGTTGCAATCTTGTCAAACAGAGTTAGGGTTAGGACTGCTTTGTTTATTGGTTGTCGGTACTTTATTGACCATTGCCCAGGCAGACCCGAATTGGGTATGGGCCTTGATTGGGGGATTTAGTCTAGGGGCGATCGCCTATTTTGCCGCAGCAGCGATGGCCTGGATCGGGGAACAGGAATTGAGGCGGACATTAGCGTTGTCTCGTAATCAGAAATCCCCCGGTCTTGAATCTGTCCCAACTCGTCTGACGCAACATCTCAATAACCGGGGATAAATCAGTAAGACGCAATATTTCGTATCAAAAAATACTGAATTTTCAGGCTTGAGCATATCTAAAAAAGTATGGGTTATTTCCGTGAATATGCGTTTGCCCCGAATTGGTCTCGACTAGACTTTGCATTTCCAACCTGAACCTTTACAATCGGAAAGAATATTTAACAGCCTGTTGTGTGTGAGGATGTAGCTATGCGGTTTCGGTCAGATGTGGAAGACTCCAAAACCAACTTAAATCAAGGTCGCCGCCTTTGTCATTTCTCCCTAGGTAGCTTGCTGATGGCAAGTAACTTGACCTGGGCTTTACCTGGCAATACAACAGATAGTTTTGTTGTTCCTGATGCCCCCAATCCCGCTGCCTCCACTCCCGCGCAACCAGTTGAGACTGAGGTTCCCGCCCCTGCTCCACGTTTGGTGGCTCCTCCAGCGGCCCGGAAACCTGTGGAGTCCGCCCCGGCTAGTGCGCCGAAAAAGTTAGCGGCTCCAACCATTACCCGACCGGCCCCCGTCGCTACCCAACCGGCTCAAATTCGCCAAAGTTTACAGAAAAATAGCTATATTGATTCGGCTCCCCAGAAAACAGTTACAGCCCCAGCGGCGATCGCTCCGACCAGCGTTGTGATTAAATCCCGCAATAATGGCTGTCAAACCGTGGTCAATGGCGGTAATCTCCAACGGGGGTGTGGCGGATCTACGGTTATCCCGACAAAACCAACAGTAACTGCGGCCTCCTCTGCGCCTAAGTCTGTGGCTCCCAAAACGGCGATCGCCCCCCGTCGTCAGCGTATTGCCGTGAATAACCCGAGTCCCGTTAAAACGCGATCACCCCTCAGACCCGTTGCACTGGACATGGCTCCTAAAATGGCGATCGGGCGAGCCATTGGTGCGAATCAAGTATTTAGCCTTGACCCCATTGTGAATCGTGGCATTGAAATAGCCCTAGCTCCGTTACCAGAATACAGCCGGTCAACCAGCCTATATGCGTCCCCAAGCAATACTGAACAATCGGGGACCGATCTATCTTTCCCTGTGGCCGGTATCAACCCCATCACCTCTGCCTTCGGTTGGCGAGTTCACCCCATTAGCGGTCAGCAACGGATGCACAACGGCACTGACATCGGTGCTCCGTTGGGAACCCCTGTCATCGCAGCCTACTCTGGTACAGTTGCCGCAGCCCAATGGTCAGGGGGATATGGCTTAATGGTCACCCTGCGCCATGTGGACGGAACCCAAGAATCCCGTTATGCTCACCTGTCGGAAATTTTTGTAGAACCTGGTCAAGAAATTGCCCAAGGTCAGGTTATTGGGCGAGTTGGCAGTACTGGGTTGTCCACCGGCCCTCACCTCCACTTTGAATGGCGTCATTTAACCAACGAAGGCTGGGTTGCTGTTGATGCTGGTCCCCATTTGCAATATGCCCTTGCCAATCTAATGCGTGCCCAAAACTATGCTAAAGCCCAGGAAGTTCCCCAAGGTTAGGGCATTCAATTAAGTAAATAATTCCTTCCTACAGCGAAATTCCAAGCCCGTTAGTAATGCCCCTTAATTCCTAACAGTATTACTGACTTTTGGGAGTCCAGCATAGCTAGAATAGCGTATATTAAGGGGACAAGGACGGTCATCAAGTCTTTCTAAGCTGTGCTCAATGAATTAAAAACTTATTTATCCTAGATCGCCCCCATCAACCCAGGTTAATTCTAATCCTCTGTTAACTTTCTGTTAATTTAGTGTTTTGAAGTACCTTCCGATAAAATTTCTAGACCTCTATGGGGAAAACCCCACGATACACCCAAACAATACACCCATTCGTGGCAGTCGCAATCATCACAAACCAAAAATTCTCAAAATCATCAAATCCATACAATTCGGGGAACAAATTCCCATTCTGCCAGCGACATACTTTTCAAAGCTGCAAACTAAAATTGGTGAGAATTTCGTGTTCACCAACATTTGCAATGGTGCTTTGCACTATCTAAAACTTTCACTACCATTTTTATGTCTGCCCTGCCGAAATCTGATACTGACGCCCGCCATCGTCGCCTTAATCGCTCCAAGGCAAAATCCCCCACTGCCATCGCTTCACCGCAGCAGCAATTACCAACAGCATTACAAGTACTTTTAAGCTTTCAGCAGGCAACCTCTCTGATTACCCTAGGGATTGTAGGCGTTGTATTGGGCATCTATGGTTGGACGGTTTATACCCCTTTGCAGTGGAGTCAAGCCTATCAACAGTTGAAGACCCTACAAAAAACCGAGCGTCAATTAATTGTTAATACCGAAGCCATTAAACATCAGTTAGCCCAAGAAGCCGATCGCCCTAATTCGGGATTGGTTAATCCGAGTCCCGATCAAAATATTTTTTTGCCAACAAAACAAAGCGATCTGATAGCCTCTAAAGTCCAACACATTACGGCGAATCATCCCTCCCTTAGTTTGACGGTTAAGCCGATCGCCTACTAACCCTTTTTAACCATGGCCTCCTCCCACCTAAAATTTCCTTCCCCCAAAACTCGACCAACCTCCCCCCCTAGCCCCCCCGCCCATCAGCAGAATGTACCAGGAAAGAAATTCCGGCGAGGGAACCAACCCGCTGCCAAAAAGCCAGGAAAAACACAATCCAATGGACTCCCTATTTTTCGGTTATTGCTAGTGTGGGGATTCCTCTTGGCGGGGTTAGGGGGACTCGGTTATCGGCTCTATCAACTCCAGGTTGTTGAGGCAACAAAATTACAACGGATGGCCAAGGGACAACAAAGTACCAGTATGCAACCCTATGTGCCCCGTCGTCCTATTATTGACAGCCTAGGCAATGTCCTGGCAACGGATCGTCTTACCTATACGCTTTTTGTTCATCCCAAATACTTTGAGCCGACGGAAAAAATCCCCAATCCCACCGAATATGTGGCCCAGGAATTAGCGCTGATTTTAGAGGACTTTACCCCGGAACAGTTATTGCAAAAATTTAAGGAAAAGGACTCTGGGATCAAGTTAGCCACCCGCTTAAATGAATCCCAGGCGGTGAAAATCAGTAATATCGGCATTGGGGGGGTTGATCTGGAAAAGCAGTATACCCGGTATTATCCCCAGGATGAAATGGCGGCGGAGATCGTAGGCTATGTGGATGGAGACCACCAAGGTCAGGCGGGTTTAGAGCTAAGCCAAAAAGAAATATTGGAACGTGATATCGTTACCTACTCGATTCAACGTACCGGGCATGGTTCTGTTTTGCCTAGTTCCCTGCCTAACAATTTATTGCAGTCTAATGATTGGCAACTCCAACTGACATTAGACATGCGAATTCAACGGGCCGCCCGGGAATTACTGAAGGCCCAAGTCAAGCAACAGAAAGCCAAGCGGGGAACCATGATGGTGATGGATGTGCAGACGGGGGCACTGCTAGCCATGGTCAATGAACCAACTTTTAACCCCAATGAATATTACAAAGCCAACGTAGAATATTTTAAAAATTGGGCGGTCAGCGATTTATATGAACCAGGATCTACTTACAAGCCTGTCAACGTTGCCCTAGCTTTGGAAGAAAAAGTCATTAAATCAACGGATCGAGTGTCCGATCCGGGATCGGTACGGGTTGGGCCGTGGACAATTTCCAATGCGAGTAAAACGGGAGGGGGGCTGATTACCATTACCGAAGCCATCCGCTCATCCAGTAATGTGGCCATGGTCGCTATCGTTCGTCGTCTCAAACCTGAACGGTACTATGAATTATTGCAGTCCATTGGGATGGATCGTAAAACCGGGATTGATTTACCGGGGGAGGTTCCCAGTTATTTAAAGGCAAGAAAAGAATTTATTAGCCAACCCATTGAGCCGGCCACAGCCTCTTTTGGTCAAGGATTTTCCCTGACCCCCATCAAATTGTTACAACTCCAGGCGGCTTTGGCAAATGGTGGTAAATTGGTCACTCCCCATGTGGTCAAGGGTCTTGTGGATGCTCGCAGCCATCTCCATTGGCAACCGGATTATCCGTCTAAACAGGTTTTTTCCCAGGAAAATGCCCTTGCGGTGGTGAAAATGATGGAAGCAGTGGTGGATGGGGGTACGGGGAAAGCAGCTTATATTGATGGCTATCGCATTGGGGGGAAAACGGGCACTGCCCAAAAAGCGGCCCCCCGGGGGGGCTATTTAGCGAATGCTAAAATCACCAGTTTTGTGTCCATTCTGCCGGTGGATAATCCCCGGTACGCGGTGGTGGCGATCGTTGATGAACCGAAGGGGGGTAATGCCTATGGGGGAACGGTGGCCGCACCGATCGTGAAAAAATTGATGGAAGCTATTATTGCCATTAAGGGCATTCCCCCTTCTACGCCTAATTAGTGATTAGGGGGAGGCAAAAAATGGCTTGTTCATGTTCAACGGAGATTTGTCCCGAAGGATGGAGGACAGAACGGGGGCAACTCTGGGGAATAGAGTTTATATAAACTTAGAAAATCTTGCTTTAAAACAGGCATGATTGACACCTTGATGGCAAGCCCACGGTTTATTGTTGCCCTCTACTGCGAACCAAAACGCTTTGGGGACAACAGGTTTATTGGGTTTAAAGATCAACAATGTTCAAACAAATTTTGCGTTATTCTCTCAATAGTTGGCGTTATCGGCAGCTTTTTTGGTCGATTATTACCTTATTTTTGTTTGTCTCTTTTGTGGACTTTCCCTTCGCTGCCAACATTACATCTTTTCTGTTAAGTCTGACTATCTTTTTAATGCTGCGGACTGCGGCGATCGCCGGATACTGGCGGCCTATTTTGCATGGCTTAATTATGGCGGCCTTGGGGGGAAGCTTTTCCAATATTTTTATTCAAAATCCCCTGATATCGGAAAAAATTTCAACCTTTGCTGACATTGTTTTTGTTGTCTTTTTAGGGATAGCGATTACCACCTTAAGCCGTCAAGTAAATCAGTCGATTAAGGTCGATCAAGATATTATTGTGGGGGCGGTCCGTATTTATTTACTCATTGGTATTTTTTGGTTTTTACTTTAAGCTATCATCAGTTTAACTTGCATTAATACTTGCGCCCTTGTTTTTGATTTTGCGCCCCCAATGTATTGTCAGTCCACCTTCATTAAGAAGTTTGTGGATGAGAGCTTCTAATTCC
>JBJOGT010000267.1:0-5691 GCA_046048115.1 Cyanobacteriota bacterium
GGGCCTTAATTCGGGCTTTCGGCGATCGCCTCCGGCACACACTGGTGGTGGAAACGGTGACCTATGTGGTTAATCGCAACATTAATTTCACCAATATCTGTGAGAAACACTGTAATTTCTGCGCCTGTCGACGGGATGGGGGGGATGAGGGGGCTTATTGGTTGAATGAAGCGCAAATATTAGCTAAAGCCCAGGGCGCAGTGGATCAGGGGGCAACGGAAATTTGTATGCAAGGCGGTTTAAATTTGCAAGCCAAACAGAACAGATCAAGCCTTGCCTATTATGTTCAACTGGTTACCAGCCTTAAAAAACACTTTCCCCAGTTACATCTCCATGCCTTTTCTCCCCAGGAAATTCAATTTATCGCCAGGGAAGACCAATTAAGTTACCAAGCCGTTTTACAAGCCCTACAAACAGCAGGTTTAGACTCCCTCCCCGGCACCGCCGCCGAAGTGTTGGTAGACCGGGTACGGCGCATTATTTGTCCTGAAAAAATCAACAGCCAAACCTGGTTAGATATTGTCAGCCTCGCCCATCAATTGGGTTTACCCACCACCAGCACCTTGATGGCCGGTCACGTTGAAACCCCGGCGGAAATTATTACCCACCTCGATCGCCTGCGGCAGTGCCAACAGACCAGTATTAATAATGAGTATCCGGCCCGAATCACGGAATTTATTTTGCTCCCCTTTGTAGGGGAAAATGCGCCCCCGATGTTACGCAAACGGGTTGGCCGGGATCAACCGGATCTGGATGACTGTTTACACCTAACGGCGATCGCCCGTTTATATTTGGGGCAATGGATTGTCAATCATCAACCCAGTTGGGTCAAATTAGGCTTAAACGCTGCGACCCAAGCCTTGCAAGGGGGGTGTAATGATCTTGGCGGAACCCTCATGGAAGAACACATCACCACCATGGCCGGGGCTAAGGGCGGCACTTGTTTAAGCGAATCCCAATTGCAAACGGCCATTCGATCCATTAATCGACCATTTCGTCAGCGAAATACCTTATATCAATGGCTGTAACGACATAGTCATTTCAATAGCAGACCATGAAAATTGTTGCGTATTGTTATTGTGATCCATTGCTGGAAAAATTAGCTGATCCGGCGATTTGGGGGGTAGAAGTCGATAGGATTTACACCGATTATGGCCAGCGCCAAGCCCTACTGCAACTCATTGATGACGCCCAAACCCAGCCCATTGATTACTGTTTAGTACGAAATTTAGGGGAATTGGCCGACTCCCCGACGGGGCACCGCGAAGGAGATTTCTGTCAGATCGCCACCCAGCTAAATACCCTAGAAAGTTTGGGAATAACGGTGATTGCCCTAGAGCAGGATTACACCAGTCCCCCAGTCGGAGCAGATCCGTTAAAACAGCGACAACAGTGGACAAAAATTTTTAGTCAAATTCAGCACCAACGACGGCAACAGGCTCTCCAGCAAGGCCACGCTCGCAAGCGTTTGCAGTTGTTACCCCCACCGGGAAAAGCCCCCTATGGTTATCGTCGCAGTCCTACCCAATATGTGTTAGATAAAGCCACGGCTCCCATTGTCAAAGCCTTTTTTGAACGGTTTATTCTCTCAGGTTCCCTGCGGGGATCGGTGCGGTATATCGAGCAAAATTATTATAAAAAAATTGCGGTTTCCACGGCAAAACGATGGCTAACTCACCCTGTTTATCGGGGGGATTTACTGTACCAAAATCAAACCATTATTGCCGATACCCATCCGGCCTTATTAACCCGTTTGGAAGCGGCTCAAATCGATCGCCTGTTGCGGCGCAATGCCCCCTTAGCCCCCCGGACGGCCAGTGCGCCCCGGTCTTTAGCGGGTTTAGTCCACTGTCAACGCTGTCAAACTCCCTGGCAGATTGCCTCTGTGGTTTCCCGTCATCAGGCTAAGGATTACTGCTATCTCCGTCCCAAAGCCTGTGCAGAAACCCCTAAATGTAAGGCGATCGCCTATCAGCCCTTTCTCCATCAAGCCATTGATCAAATTTGTCAGGCATTACCCGAAGCGGTACAGCAGTTACCCACAGCCCCCCTAGGCAAACAATTAACCGCATTGAAAACGGCGATCGCCGAAAAACAGGGGATATTGGAGCAATTATGCCAACTAGAAAGCCAAGGGGTATTAGATGCCCAAACCCATCAACTGCGCCGCTATGGAATTAAAGGGGAAATTGCCCAGTTACAGCAACGGTTAGATCAACTCCCCCCCGACGAATTACAGCGGATTATTCCTAACGTTTCCTTGCCGCAATTTTGGCGGGATCTGTCGGAAACGGAACGGCGCTTTTACTTCCGCGAATTTATCCAACAAATCCAGGTTAATCGTCAACCCCAAAGCTGGGCATTAAGCTTGACCTTTGTGTTTGGGAAAAACCCTAAGAGAACGCCTTGAACGTAGTGATTGATCCCCCCTGACCCCCCTTGATAAGGGGGGAAACCTGAAAAAGTCCCCCTTACTAAGGGAGATTTAGGGGGATCTGTCTGTCAAATCTCCCCTAAGCCTCACCCCGGGCCATCGCACGAATAATATCCCCTTGGGTCAAAATACCGATAATTTGGCGACTTTCCACATTTAACACCGGCAAAACGTAGTGATTGATCCCCCCTGACCCCCCTTGATAAGGGGGGAAACCTGAAAAAGTCCCCCTTACTAAGGGGGATTTAGGGGGATCTGTCTGTCAAATCTCCCCTAGGATTCCCCCCGGGCCATCGCACGAATAATATCCCCTTGGGTCAAAATACCGATAATTTGGCGACTTTCCACATTTAACACCGGCAAACGGCGTATTTTCTTCTCATTCATCAAATGGGCCGCTTCCCGCAGGGTTTGGGTCGGCAAAATGCTAATGGGCACATCATTCATCACTTCCCCCACCGTTTGCCCCAGGGCTTTATGGAGTTCCTTTTCGTGGCGGGCGGGATTTTGCAGGTAAATAATACTGTCAAGCAACATTACGTACGGTGGAGTATCCACCCCAGATTCTTGCCACATCAGGTCTGTGTCGGAAATGACCCCCACCAAATTTTGTTTGTCATCGACCACAGGCAAACCGCTAATGCGATGCTCCGCCAGCAATTTAATCGCGTCTTGCAGCGGCGTTTCAGGCGTGACTGTGATGGGATTCGGGGTCATCACTTCCCCAACCGTTTTGCTCATAAAACTTTTTTAAAACCAGGGCTTTTCCTATTTTAGGCAGAGGGGGTTCCGAATTTAAATGTTATGCTGACTAAAAAAAATAGCATCCACCCAAAGGAATCTGTAAAATATCAAAAAACATCTTTACTGTCCGCTTGTTCCTGATTATTAGCCAAGTTGCTGTTGATCATCAAATAAGCGCTAAAATCGGCTTCCTTAATCAATCTCTTATTAATCCATCGCTTGATTAACTTTCATTCAACTGGCTCAATTGCTAGGACGATTCTTAAAGTTTTTTTAAAGTTACAAAAGAAAAGGCTGTAGAGTAAGGTTCAGAGTTTTTACTTAGATGGCTATGAGACAAGTTTGGCTGACGTTGGCGATCTCTGCGAGATCCACTGCGTGGTGCGCCGTTAGTTATTTTCTTTTAGGGATTTTATCCTCTACCCCATTGCACATCAACCATTATGTAGTAGGGTTCTGGTTGCCATCGGGTTTGGTTATTGCCCTGGCGTTCCAACGGGGTTATGGCGTATTGCCGGGAATCTTTTTAGGGGAAATGGCGATCGGTCTGTTTTTCCACCAAGGCCCCCTTTGGATGCACGTCGGGGTAGCCCTCAGTCAGTGCTTACAGGGGGTCATTGTCTGTTGGTTAGCGCCCCGGCTGATGAAAAGTAAGGATATTTTTATTTCTCTGCCCAATCTCTGGGGATTTTTGATCACGGCCTTTATTGCTAATACGGTACATACTCTTCTGGGGGGCTGGCTGATACCCCACTTAGCGGGTCAAGAAATCCTGGCGATTACCTGGTTCATTGGCGGCTTAAGCGGCATTGTGGTGTTTGCGCCTGTTGTGCTCAGTTGGATGGCTACTTCTAGGACAAAATTTAAGTTTCACTGGCTCGAATTAACGGTTCTCTCTTTGGCAGCTTTGGTTGGGGTTAACCTGCTGAACTGGCAAATGTTGGCGGATATCAGGGGTCTATGGCTGATTGTCTATACGTCTTTCCTGTTTTGGGGGGCTTTTCGCTTTCCACCTCCCATTGCCACGGTCATTAGTCTGTACTTGGTAGAGTTATTCTGTTTCATCCCGCCCGATATTTGGACGAAGGGGTTTGACATTGCGCCTAATCCAATTCGGGAAGCCAATGTGCCCATTTTAATGACCACCTATCTCATCGTTGGTTTGGTGATGTTGGTGGTCAACGGCGATCGCCAACGGCTAACAGAAACCTTAAAGGCACTGAATCAGCAGTTACAAGAGCGGGTTGCCCAACAAGCCGACGAACTAGATGAAGCCCAAACCGCATTAGCCAAGGCGGCTTTATCCATCACCGAAGCCATCCCGGTGGGAACCTACACCATGGTTTTACCTCCCAATGCAACCATGGCCCATTTTTCCTTTATGAGTGACAAGTTTTTGCAAATCTGCGGTTTAGACCGGGAGGAAGTCGCCGCTGATGCCCTTAAAGGCTTTGCCTGTGTCCACCCCGATGATTATGATGCTTTTCTGGCCCTGAATACCGAAACTTTTGCCCGAAAGATTGCCTTTTGTGAAGAAACACGGTTAATCGTGGACGGAGAAGTCCGTTGGATTCGCGCCGAATCAGTCCCCAGGGATCTACCCGATGGCTCAACGCTATGGGAAGGGGTAGTAGTGGATATTACAAAAGACAAACTTAATGAACAGCAATTACAGTTGGCCTATGCTGAAATTCGGGACTTCAATCAAGACTTAGAAAGGCGAGTTAAGGAACGCACGGCAGAATTAGAGAAAAGCAAAGCTCAATTCCAACGACTTGTAGAAGATATCGGCGATCAATTTGTCATTTTTAGCCACACCAATAAGGCAGTTTTACTCTATCTGGGGGGGGGCTTTAAAGCCATTTTTGGGACTGAAGTAGAAAGTATTTTGGGTCAATCCTGGATCTCAACCATTAATTGGCACCCGGATTCCTTGACCTTGGCACTCAATCAGGACAAACGACTCCTTAATGGAGAAGACGAAACACAAGAGTTTGAAATGGGCTTTACCCGACCGGATGGAGAACAACGAATCATCAAGATTATTCAACATCCCGTTTATGATCACGCTGGAAACGTCATCGCCGTTGAGGGGATGCTAGAAGATATTACAAAGGAGAAACAATTCATTAATGCCTTAGCGGCTAGTGAATCAAAATTTCGGACATTTATTGAAACGGCCAATGACTTAATTTTCAGTATTGATTCCACTGCCCGTTTTACCTATTTGTCCCCCAACACCGTTGATATTCTGGGCTATTCCGCCGAGGAACTGCAAGGAGTCGCCTATGCAGACATTGTCCATCCTGACGATCTTTCCCAATGCGATCAAGCTTTTCAACGGTTGATGGGCGGGCACAGAGTCCGGGGTCTGGAATATCGAGTACGACGCAAGGACGGCACTTGGCGCTGGCATTCCACTAGTCTCACACCAGAGTTTGACTCCCAAGGGAACATAGTGGGCTTGTTTGGCTTTGCCTTTGATTTCACTAATCGCAAATTAGCGGCATTGC
>JBJOGT010000268.1:0-5083 GCA_046048115.1 Cyanobacteriota bacterium
ACCTCCATGGGCAAAGGAATCGTGCGATGGAATTTGCCGTAGCGCAATTCACTGTGGAAAACCGTATCTAAGGGGGTTTTTAAGGCCGCAGGACGTTCCCCCCGGATCATCACCTTATCGGTGGACGCTTCCACTTCAATATCGGCTTGGGTCATGCCCGGCAGTTCGATCATCACCACAAGGGCATCGTGGGTTTCTCCGATTTCCACTGGCGGCGTAAAAGCCCATCCCGATTCTTGATCTGTCCAAGGCGCGACAAAATTGTCAAAGACCCGGTTAATTTCCCGTTGCAATGCACCCAATTCGGGGGAAGGTTCCCAATGAATTAATGCCATTTTTCTCACCTGCTACTAAACGGTCTGTCAGATATCGACTCCTTCACACCCTTTCTCTATTCCTATCCTACTCCACAGAATTTGGCCATTAGGAAGCCCCCTGGAAATGTCAAGTTCAATATTTGTTCAACCAATCAATTTGGGATAAATTAGCATCAATGAAAAATAGGAAAGGGTCAATTTGGGAAAATCAGCCAAAGGATAATAAACCCGTTCTTTGCCCGTAGAAACCTGTTCAATGACCCAAGCTCGGTCTAATAAATGGCGATCGCCTAAAATTTGCCACACTGTTTCATACACCAATCGCACTTTCATTAAAACCACCACATCGGCCCAAGCTAACGCTGATTCCAACGCCTGGGGATCATAGAGCGCCGGTAACACTGCCAGCCGTTGATCTTGACATACTAATGGCATTTGTAACGCCGACGCCGCCGCAAAGGGAGAACTAACCCCAGCGATCCGTTCAATTTTCACGTCTGGATGATCGGTCTGGAGGCTTTGGGCTAAATAGGTAAAAGTACTATAAAAACTGATATCCCCTTCACAGGCAAAGGCCACATCCAGGCCCTGTTTTATGTATGTCCAAACCTGTCTTGCGGCTTCTGCCCACGCCGCCGTTAATGTGGTTGCGGTCTGTACGTAGGGGAAGTGTAGGGGTAATCGAATTTGTTGGGGCAGGAGATGGGGGGTAATGATGGTTTCCGCTATGCCCGATCGCCGTTGTATCCCCGCTGGAAAGGCCACCACCGCCGCCGATTGTAAGGCCTTTAACCCCTTAAGGGTAATCAGGTCAGGATCACCGGGGCCGACACTGATTCCGGTCAGAGTACCAAGGGTCATCACCACAAATCCTCATTATTGGGGGGTCGGAGCGGCTTTGGGTTTGGGTTCTGGTTGGGAAGCGGTGGGAGGAACTGATGGGGATTGGTCGGCAATGATTGGGGTTGGAGCCGGGGGGGTAATGCCCTTGTAATGCTGATAAACAGTGCGGGAAATGTCTTGGATTAATGTCCGTCCTGCCACATCATTGAATGGGCGGGTGGCCATCACTGCTCCGACATAGCGTTTGCCGTTGGGCATATCAATCACCCCCGCATCCCCCAAAATCGAGCCAATGTCACCGGTTTTGTGGGCAATGGTGGCACCGGGTTCCAACCCTTGGGGCAGCAATGTCCGGGTTTTGGTTTGCTGCATAATGTTCATGAGGCGATCGCGGGATTTCAGGGTGAGTAGGTCACCGTTTTGCAGTTTCACCAGAACCATGGCTAAGTCCTGGGGACTGGTAATGTTAGTCCCTTCAAGATCCGGGAGAAGATTATTCAGTTTAGTCTGGGACATTTGCCAGGTTTGGAATTGCTGATTCAGTTTTTCCTTACCCCCTAATCGTTTAATGATCATATTGGTGGCCGTGTTATCACTAATCACCATCATTTGGGTCACCACTTCTAGGGCGCTATAGCTCTTCCGCTTACCCAGTTCATATTGGATCGTACCCGCACCCCCCCCCACCACATCTTTGGTCAGGGGCAACTGTTCGTGGAGTTGGATTTTACCCTGATCGACGGCCTGGAAAAAGGCGATCGCCACAGGGATTTTAATGGTGCTGGCGGCGGGCAAGGGTCGATTGCCGTTAAGGCTAACAAATTGCCCATTGTCCACATTGATAAAGTAGGCGTAGGGTACAATTTTCGGGGTTTGGGTGGCGGCTAATTGGGTTAATTTAGCTTTTAAAGATGCATCTTCACTGGTGGGAGAGACCCCAGGAGGAGAGTTGGGGTTAGACAAAAACGCAGTTTTAGAATGAATGGGGGTTGGAGACTGGTTAGTCGCGGTGGCAGGGGAAGGGCGAAGCTGGGCCGCATGGGCGGTGATCCAAGCTGACACAGAGGCAAAAACCTGTTGGGGATAAATACGATGGTGGGGGGAAGGCGGCGTTTCAGCGGACGCAACGATGGTGCCCTTAGCATCCTTGGTATTGTCTTGATCCCCTTGGATGAATCGTGTGGGGGTAAAGGTCGTCAAGGTTGTACCGGCGATCGCCCCCAACCCGACCCCCAAAATTCCCACCCGAACACAGCCCATTAAACTCCGTCGCCATAAACTGGGGGGCTTACTAACTTTTTTGAGTCGAGGGGGGGTATGGTGTTGATCGACGGGTTCGGCCACAATCGAAAGTGCTGTCACTTTGGGGCTTTCCCCATCCCCCTCATTAACTGTCCCTTTGTTTTTACGGGGAAATGCGGCTATGGAAGATGAAGCAGAAACAACACGAAGGTTACGACGCTGGGGCCGACGGGATTTAGGGCGGGGCATGGACGTTGGGGTGAGAAGTGCAAGAAAAGGAAGTGGTGGCGACCCAGAGTTACGGGTCCCCGGGTGATTGCTGGCATTGACTGGGTTGGGGGGCTAATTGTTGCGACAGCCAATCAACTTGGCCCAGAATTCCCCGCAACAGGGCTACTTCCTCTTCCCTCAAGCCAGATCGTTGATAAATTCGCTTTAGTTTGGCCATTTTCGTGGCGGCGGTGTGGGGATAAAGCACTTGGATAGTTAATAGGGTTTTTTCTAAATGTTGATAATAGCTCTCCAGGGAGGCGGCATTGGCGAGGGGTCTCCCATTAATGTCTCCCCTATTCAGGACTTCGGGAGACGGGGTAATCGGCAAAGACGGTTCAAGGGTGGCTTGCTGAAGCTCATAGACACAGACTGCCACAGCTTGGGATAGGTTCAAGGAAGTATATTGCGGATCAACGGGAATTTTAACAAACCGATGGGCTTGATTTAATTCCTGATTACTTAATCCCCTATCCTCCCGACCAAATACCAAAGCGCTAGATACATTGGGGGCCAACAGCCAGGGCAGGGCATGGCGCGGGTTTTCTAGTGGGGATTGTAGAGTGCGCTCCTGGGCGGTTGTGGCGATCACCCGTTGGCAATTTTCTAAGGCGATCGCCAGAGAATCCACCACTTTTGCCTGCGCTAAGATATCCTTGGCATGGACAGCCATACCCTGGGCTTCTTCGCCAAAACAATCACATTGGGGATTAACTAACACTAATTGACCAAACCCCATGTTTTTCATTACCCGGGCGATCGCCCCAACATTCCGTGATCCCTGGGGTTCAACAACGACAATCGCAAGATTACTTTTATATTTATCTGATCCATTTAAATGTGTGGTATCAAACATAACTCTATTTCTAACAAACTCCTAAATCATAAGCCCCTAACAAACAACAACATCTGATAGACTGATTGGAAAAATTCCTACCCAGTTCTAAATTTTAACCATTAAAGCCTTCTTGTCCCTAAAATCCCCTAATTTTTGTTAGCTATTGTCTTTATTTCAGCGAGCCGCTTAAAACCGTGTATAACTACAGCCAGTATCCCCAATCCCCCCTCAAACCCGAACTGACCGAGCCAGTAAGCATTACTGAACCGATGGACGGTCTGGGGGATCAAGGTACGGCAGACTCATCCACCACCTTCAAAGTTGCCCCCCTCACCCGGACGCTCCTACGTAATGCTTGGATTATTGCCGGGGTGACAGCCATTACCACGGCGATCGGGATCATAGATAGTTACTTCAAACCCTACACCTACAGCGGTAACTTTTATCTGTTGGTGGAACCCATCACCGCCGCCGCCCGCCTCACCGATCCCTCCACCATTGCCCGCACAGGGGGGACTCCCAATGACAGCTTTACCGCATTAGATTACCCGACTAATCTAGCCTTTCTCCAAAGCCCCGGGATGACCTTTAAAATTGCCCAGGATGTCAAAACTAAGAGCGATCAAGATAAGCAAGTGGCTGCGATTTGGAAAAATATACGGGACAAACTCAGTGTTAGCTGGGTTCGGTCTGCCACAGGACGAGATGCGACAAAATTATTTGAAGTTCGCTATTCCGGCACTGATCCCAAAGAGGTGGAGACGGTGTTGCGGGTTGCGGCAGAAACCTTCGTATCCTACAGCGCGGAGGATCGGGAAACCAGTATCAAAGCTGGGGTCAAGTTTATTGATAGTCAACTGCCGGGAATTCAACAAAATCTGGATGCTCTCAAGCAGAAACAACGACAATTACGGGAACGCTATCAACTCGTTGACCCAACGTTAAAAAACCAAAGCCTATTAGAGCAATTGACCGCCCTAGAAAATCAAAAAGTTATCCTAGAACAACAGTTGCTCTCCCAGCAAGCCTTGGTTAAATCCCTAGAAGCAGATTTAAAGCTCACTAAAGATCAAGCCGTTACCGCTGAGATTTTCACCGCCGATGAACAACGCAATCAACTACTGGCAGAATTAAATCGCATTGAAGTCCAAATTGCTTCTAGCAGTGCCGTCTATACCGACGAAAGTACCCAAATGCAGAGCTTGAAAGAGCAAAAAGCAAACATTGAGGCATTGTTGGCTAAACGCACCGATACTATTTTGTCCCAGGTTAAAACCCCCCTTTCTCCTAATCTACCTGACTTAGAATACCGTGATCCCACCCGTTTGCTCTTGGCGCAACAGTTACTAGAAGCGTCCAATCAGGTTAAGGCCCTGAGCACCCAGGTGAACCCCCTTCAGCAAAAAATAGACCGCATTAAACAAGAAATTCAGACCCTACCACGGGTGATTGATGAGTTTACGGCCCTCGCTCGGGAAATTGCCTTGACCGAAAGTGTGGTAGACCGGTTGTCCGTTCAGCGGGAAACCTTAAAGGTGGAATCTTCCCAAGAACTTCCCTGGCAGCTCATTTC